>JBAXDB010000015.1:0-30212 GCA_037141135.1 bacterium
CTTCCTGTCCCTGGTTCCCTTCCGCTGGGGGCGGATTTTAGCTTGGGGTTTGCTCATTTTGAGTCTTGTGAATGTGGCGGTCCTGATCCTGATGGCGGTTAAAGGGGCCCCCATCGTTCGTATGTTCCATGCGACGCATCCCCAGCCTCGGTTTGTCCTGGCGCTGCTGGGGTGGTTCGGCTGGTTTTTACTCAGGTATGGAGTGAATTACAACCGCCGGCAATGGCTTGTTTTTGCCGGACGCTTGGGCTTGTGTGTGTTTAGTACAGTGCTGGCTTTCGTGGTGGCGGAAATCGGGTTGCGCGTAATATTGAAACGAACTCAGGAAACTCAGTCGTTGGATCGTTTGGGAACCATCTCTTCGAAGTTGACCAAGGAAACTATTAAGAGTTCACATCCGCTCGCGGCGATTGTTCAGCGGAGCGCTTATCCCGGGTTGGTTTATGAACTGCAACCCCGATTGGAGATGGATTTTGGACATCATCAGGTCAAGATTAACAGCGCCGGTATGCGAGATGTCCGTGAGTATCAACTAACCAAGGGCTCCAACACGTTCCGGATTGTCGGGTTGGGGGATTCCGGCATGTTCGGGTGGGATGTTGAGCAGGATGACCCGTATATGGCAGTCCTGGGACGCCTGCTCAATGCAAGGGGCGATGGCCGCGTCTATGAAGTGTTGAATTTCGGGGTGCCGGGTTACAATACCCAGCTTGAACTGGAAATGCTGAAGTGTCGCGCCTTTGCCTATGCCCCGGATGTGGTTGTGATCGGGTGGTGCGATAATGATTTTAACTACCCATTTTTCCTTCCTCAAAAAAGTCAATGGAGCCGTAAGGACGTTTCTTTCCTATATTATCTAACTTTTAACCGGAAAAAATTTGCGGACATCGCCTTGAGCCGCATCAATGACATGCGGGAATATAATGATGGCAATGTCCCCGAGCATTTCAAAGAAGGGACGGATGTGAGTGGGGTGAAACAGTGTTTTTCAGAGATCATGGAGCTAAGCCGTAAATATCGATTTCATGTGCTCGTTTTCGGGCCGATGCAGCGCGAAGCGGTGGATATCTGCAAAGAGGTGGGCGTTCCGTATTACAATACGCTGGAACGGATCTCTCCGACCAGGTATCCCCCGGAATATCTTGTCCACTTCATGCACCCCGCACCTGCCGGACACCGGGTGCTGGCTGAATGTATGGAGAAGGAGCTGCGTTCACGCGGTTGGTTGCCGGAGTAGGTAGAAGACAGGAGTCAGAATCCCGTTCAAAAAAGGCTGGCACGTCCGGGGTTGTGTCTTGCATAAGGCGGTTTAAACAATCTGGTGAACCTTTTTCCGTGTTCAGGCGTTTATCTCTCATAACCATGATGAGGGAGAATCAAATGAGAATTGACGCCAAATGGATCGTATGTTCCGTGCTTGTAGTCATGTCGGTCTGTTTTCTGGGGACTTCCCCGGGTTTAGCCGGTTCAAGTCAGCCGGAAGGGGTGGGCGGGGTTACCAACCTGGTAGTTACAGCCTTGCGTGTTCCGCGTGAGGAAATGTCGGTGCCGTATACCGCCTATATACTGGACGGGGAGGACGCCCAGCTTCGTAAGGCCGCGCGGAGCACCCCAGAAGTGTTCCAGGGGCTTCCCTCGGTGATGGGGCAAAAAACTGCAAACGGGCAGGGATCGCCTTTTTTTCGCGGTTTCACGGGATTCCGAAATCTTTTCCTTATTGATGGTGTGCGTTTAAATAACTCTGTCTTTCGGGATGGCCCAAACCAATATTGGAGTACCGTGGACTCCCTGTCGGTGAATGATTACGACTTGGTCATGGGGCCTTCTTCAGTGCTGTATGGGAGCGATGCTATCGGAGGTACGGTCAACGCCTCGACCGTGGCGCCCCCCTCGGACTATCAGGGGCAACCGGTATGGGCCCCGGTGCTTTATTATCGGGGTGCGAGCGCAGAGCGGTCTACCACGGGACGGATGCAGTTAGGTGCCCGTTTGAATGAGCAGATTGGTTTTATCGGCGGGGTCTCGATCAAAAATTATGGAGACTTGAGGGGCGGTGATGAAGTTGGACGACAGGAACATACCGGGTATGATGAACTGGATTTCGACGGGCGCCTGGACGTCAATCTCAACAAGGATAACCGGGCAACTGTTGGACACCAGTCGGTCAGTCAGGATGATGTCTGGCGGACCCACAAAACCATCTATGGATTGAATTGGGAAGGATTGAAGGCCGGGGACGAGAAAAGCCGCTTTCTGGACCAGCATCGGACGCTCGATTACCTCACTTATGAGGGAGATCATTTAAATACTTTTGCAGATCGTATGAAAGTGACTTTCTCCCGACAGGCACAGCAGGAGGATGAGTACCGGATCAAAAAGGATAGCACGGGTGAGACCCAGGGATTCGATGTCACCACCTGGGGATCATCGATTCAGCTTGAATCCGACACCGTTCTGGGTAACTGGGTGTATGGGGCCGAATATTACCATGACAGTGTGGATTCCTATTTGAACAAATACAAAGCCAATGGAAAGTTAAGTAAGGTCGGGATCCAGGGGCCGGTGGCTGATGATGCCCGTTATGATTCAATCGGGCTGTATGTCCAGGATACGATCAGTCTATTCAATGACCAATTGGATGTAACCCCCGGGGTCCGGTATACGGGTGCGCAGGTTGATGCCAACCGGGTGCTGAATCCTGTTAACAACAAACTGATGACTGTGGAGGGGGATTGGGAAACGGTGGCTGGGTCCCTGCGGTTGTTACACCCCCTGACGCAGGACCGGCGGCATACGGTTTTTGCGGGTGTATCCCAGGGCTTTCGCGCCCCGAACTTGTCTGATTTGACACGATTGGATACGGCCCGGAGCAATGAAATCGAAACCCCGGTGTCCAGCTTGGATCCTGAGCATTTTATCTCGTATGAGGCGGGCGTGAAATCCCGGTTCGATCATTTTTCAACGGCTCTGACCTATTATTATACGGATATCGACAGCATGATTGTCCGGGCTCCGACCGGGCGCATGATTGACGGGTTGAACGAGGTGACCAAGAAAAATTCCGGGGATGGCTATATTCAGGGCGTTGAATGGTTGAATACGGTAACGGTGACGAAAAACTGGTCGGGCTGGTTGAGCGCAAGCTGGCTGGAAGGTGAAGTGGATGCTTATCCGACTTCGTCGCCCGCTCAGCAACGGGATTATATCTCCCGCCTGATGCCGCCCACCGCCCAAGTAGGGGTTCGAGTGCAAACGGATCGAGCGAAATACTGGGTAGAGGGGGTTTGTGATGCGGTCGATAAAGCGGACAGGTTATCGGCCGATGACGTGCGCGATACGCAGCGGATCCCGCCGGGGGGAACGCCGGGATATGCGGTATTCGGGCTCCGGGTAGGGTCTCAAGTCACATCCTCGCTTGCGCTGTCATTGGCTGTGGAGAATCTATTTAATGAGGATTACCGCATCCATGATTCAGGGTGCAATGAGCCGGGCCGCAATTTCGTCCTGACAGGCCGCTACGCCTTCTGATGGGGCGAGGCGGATAGGAAGGCTCGCGTATGCGCGCTTGTGGGTTTTTTAGTCGCTGCCTGAGGGACCGAGTCCCTTGTATCGAACCGGGGATACCCTTGTCTCGACGGCTCCGCGTGGACGCGTCTCCCTACCCGAAAACATTGATGACTTGTATCACTTATCAGGTAGGGCGAGGCGTCCCTGCCGAGCCACGTCCATACAAGGTTTTACCCGGCACTTGCATTACCTTCGGGCCCGTATGCGATCCGTTGGGTGACTGAATGACAATTGACAATCATTTCCGGTAGTGTTACGCATGATAAATATCGTAACACTATATAAAAGGAGATGGTTATATGCATATGGCAGATGCGTTGATTTCGCCCGCAGTGGGCGGGACGATGTGGGTGGTAACAGCCGGGTTGATTAGTTGGTGTGCACGGAAGGTCAGGGAAACCCGGGATGACAGTCTGATCCCCTTGATGGGAGTTTTGGGCGCTTTTATCTTTACTGCCCAGATGATCAATTTTTCCATTCCCGTTACGGGCTCCAGCGGTCATCTGGGTGGGGGGTTGATTCTGGCGGTTATGCTTGGGCCGTATGCGGCATTTATCGTGATAGCCTCGGTGTTGACTGTACAGGCGTTGTTTTTCGCCGATGGCGGTCTGCTGGCGTTGGGATGTAATATTTTTAATCTTGGTTTCTTCCCCGCGTTTATTGCCTATCCCTTGCTCTATAAACTCATAGCCGGGAAAGAACGGGTTGGGGCACGCGCCTGGGTTGCGGCTATGGCGGCGGCGGTGCTGGGCTTGCAATTGGGTGCCTTTGGCGTGGTCTTGGAAACCAAAATGTCGGGTATTTCCGAATTGCCATTCAAAACGTTTGTTTTGATCATGCAACCCATCCATCTGGCGATCGGAATTGTTGAGGGACTCACGACCGCGACAGTCGTGGCCTTTGTGGCCCGCGCCCGCCCTGAGGCCCTGGACAGACTGGCGGGATCCAGGGTGGACGCCGACTCCCGGGCGGCGTCAGGAAAACAAAGTTTGTGGCCTGTGCTGGCGGGATTATTAGTGGTGGCAGCGGTTCTCGGGGGCGCGGCCAGTTGGTTTGCCTCCACCCACCCCGACGGGCTTGAATGGACCATTGCAAAAGTCACCGGGAAGGAGGAGTTTCGCGGTTCCACGGATACCGTGCATGAAACATTGGCAGCCGTGCAGTCAAAAACCGCGTTCTTGCCGGACTATGGTTTCAAGGGATCTCAGGAGGATAACGCTTCCGCAGAGCATGTTGGAACCGTCCCGGAACCCTGGCCTGCTGTGAAGGCGGGGACCTCAGTATCGGGAATCGTGGGAGGGTGTCTGACCTTGGCCCTCGTGGTTTTAATAGGCTTTGCCTTGAAAGCGCGAATGAAGGGGAATTGACGCTAATTGCACTTGATTTGTAACCATTACGGTTATACTATGGATCCATTACAGAAAAAGGGGAACTATGGCATCATTGACTCTCAGGGATATTCCGGATGAAGTTATGGATACGATGAAAGTGCTGTCTAAACGGGAGCGTCGTAGTTTGAATAAGGAGTTTATTGTCGTTGTTGAGCGGGGGTTGCGGTCATCGCTGGAGGACGCCGGCCACATGGCGTCGAAGCAGCACATATCTCGAAACCTGCAGGATGATCTATGGAAGGATTTGTGTGGAAAATGGGAGGACACACGTTCCACGGATGAGATTGTGGCTGATATCCGTGAACAGCGAACGCTGGGCCGCGAGGTGCGATTGTGATCCTTATGGATACCGATGTCTGTGTTGAGTTGCTGCGGGGGAACAAAAAGGTGCTGGCGCACCGGCAACAAGCCGCTGGCGAAGTAGCGATTACGTTCATGACCATGGGTGAGTTGTTTTACGGGGCAGAGCGCTCAAGCCGGTCTGAACATAACGTGAACCTCATTGAGTGTTTTTTGCTTAGTGTTGACTGCATTCATTCGGATCGGGAGACCATGATTCGGTTTGGCCGGTTAAAGGCAGATCTGGTTGGGCGGGGTTTGGTGCTTCCAGATGCCGACCTTTTGATAGCCGCAACGGCGTTGGTCCATTGCGAATTTCTCGTGACCGGGAACAAGGAACATTTTTCGCGCATTCCCGGCCTACGCCTGGAGAACTGGATCCGCTCATGAAAAAAGAAACAGCCAGTAGATTCAGTTTGTCCATGCCTGCCAAGTTGGTTCGTCAGTTGGATCAAATGGTGAAGGCCAAGGGGTACGTAAACCGGTCCCAGGCGGTGGCCGACATGGTCAGCGCTCATCTGGTTGAACATCACGGTGAGGAAGGGGATCGTGAGATCGCCGGCACGATCACCTTGGTTTACGACCATCACCAGAGGAACGTTCAGGCGCTCCTGACGGATATTCAACATGACCATCAGGAGGTCATCATTGCCACCCTGCATGTTCATCTCGACCACCACAACTGTATGGAGGTGTTGGCGGTGAGAGGCAAGGTCGGCGTGGTGAGGCTGGTGGCAGATCAACTTATAGCGGCCCGGGGCGTCAAGCACGGGAAACTAACGGTGACCACGACAGGCGCGGATATAGAGTAAAACAAAAAGGAGAGAACCCATGAGCAACGAAAGCAAGTGTCCGGTAACAGGCAGGACTCGTGAACACGCGGCGGGCAGCGGTCCATCGAACCGGGAGTGGTGGCCCAACCAGTTGAATCTCAAATTACTCCACCAGCACTCCGCCATGAGCAGTCCGATGGGCCAGGATTTTAACTACGCTGAGGAGTTCAAGAAGCTCGACCTGAAGGCTGTAAAGAATGACCTCTACGCACTGATGACCGACTCGCAGGAGTGGTGGCCGGCCGATTTCGGTCACTATGGACCTCTTTTTGTGCGCATGGCATGGCATAGCGCTGGCACCTACCGCATGGGCGATGGCCGTGGGGGTGCGGGGTCTGGCTCCCAACGCCTGGCGCCTCTCAACAGTTGGCCCGACAACGCGAATCTCGACAAGGCGCGCCGGCTACTCTGGCCGATCAAGCAGAAATACGGCAGCAGGATCTCCTGGGCCGACCTCATGATCCTTGCCGGAAATTGCGCACTCGAATCGATGGGATTCAAGACCTTTGGATTCGGCGGCGGACGCGAAGACGCATGGGAGCCCGAAGAGGACATTTACTGGGGGGCCGAGCGCAAGTGGCTGGACGACAAGCGCTACTCCGGTGCTCGGGAGCTTGAGAAACCTCTCGCCGCGGTACAGATGGGTTTGATCTATGTGAACCCGGAAGGGCCGAACGGCAATCCGGACCCGCTTGCCGCTGCCAAGGATATCCGCGAGACCTTTGCGCGTATGGCCATGAACGACGAGGAAACCGTCGCGTTGATTGCCGGCGGTCACACGTTTGGCAAAACCCATGGTGCCGGTGATGCAAAACATGTTGGGCCTGAGCCCGAAGCGGCGGGCATCGAGGAGCAAGGCCTTGGATGGAAGAGCAGCTTTGGCTCGGGCAAAGGTGGCGATACGATCACCAGCGGCTTGGAAGTCGTCTGGACCACGACCCCAACGAAGTGGAGCAACAACTTTTTCTGGAATCTGTTCGGCTATGAATGGGAACTGACAAAGAGCCCTGCCGGTGCTCATCAGTGGATCCCGAAGCACGGGGCAGGTGCCGGCACAGTGCCGGATGCGCATGAGAAGTCAAAGCGTCACGCACCGGCGATGCTGACCACTGATCTCGCTCTGCGGTTCGATCCTGCTTACGAAAAGATCTCAAGGCGCTTTATGGAAAATCCGGATCAGTTTGCGGACGCCTTCGCACGGGCGTGGTTCAAGCTGACACACCGCGATATGGGTTCGCGTGCACGTTATCTCGGTCCGGAGGTCCCGGCCGAAGATCTCATCTGGCAGGATCCCATCCCTGCCGTCAATCATAAACTGATTGATGCACAGGACATCGCCTCGCTCAAGGGTAAGATCCTGGCCTCCGGCCTGTCAGTGTCGGAACTAGTTTCGACTGCCTGGGCATCGGCGTCCACGTTCCGGGGCTCCGACAAGCGTGGCGGTGCGAATGGCGCACGCATTTGTCTTGCGCCGCAGAAGGATTGGGCCGTCAACCAGCCGGCTCAATTGGCGAAGGTTCTGAAGGCGCTCGAAGCGCTCCAGAAGGCGTTCAATAATTCGCAGTCTGGCGGGAAAAAGGTTTCGCTTGCTGACCTGATCGTTCTGGGTGGGTGTGCGGCAATCGAAGCGGCGGCGAAGAAAGCCGACTGCGATGTAATGGTTCCTTTCACGCCGGGGCGCATGGATGCTTCGCAGGCGCAGACCGATGTGGAGTCCTTCGCGGTGCTCGAGCCGGTCGCGGATGGGTTTCGCAACTACCTCAAGACCAAGTTCTCCGTATCGGCTGAGGAACTGCTGGTCGATCGGGCGCAACTGTTGACGCTGACGGCGCCGGAGATGACGGTTCTCATTGGCGGCCTGAGAGTGCTGAACACCAATTTTGGCCAGACGCAACACGGCGTCTTAACTAAGCGACCCGGGATGCTTACGAACGACTTCTTCGTGAACCTGCTCGATATGCGCACCACATGGAAGGCGGCATCGGAAGCGGGCGATATGTTTGACGGGCATGATCGCGTAACGGGAGAACTTAAGTGGACCGGCACCCGTGTCGATCTCATTTTTGGCTCGAACTCCCAACTCCGGGCTCTGGCGGAAGTGTATGGCTGTGAGGACTCGCAGCAGAAGTTTGTGCATGACTTCGTGACTGCATGGGACAAGGTGATGAACCTGGACCGGTTCGACCTCGCCTGATTCAAAAGAGAAAGTGGTGCCAAAAATAACGCCGTAAGTTATTGAATAATGTTTTCGGCCGGCTCTGATGAGGTCTCCAAGGTCACTGGGATGGCCTCTAGTGGGGCCAATATTTATGGATGTTGAGGACCCCGGAGCCAAGTTGGTCAAAACGCGCAATTTTGATCATAAACTTGCAGATGGCTGGGTTCTTTGGATGTGAACGCAGGTTTTGCGGGGTGATGCGGGTGTGGAAATAGGCCATGGCCGGATTATCTAGCACAACCCGGTCTTTATAGGTCATAGCCCCTGCCTGAAAAATAAGCAAGGAATGCTTTTGACATTATGCGCATTAATGCATATTCTCTCTTCCATGAATTACCAACAAGCCAAAATCCGGGCGGATATCATGAAGGCGCTGGCGCATCCGGTTCGTGTTCTGATCGTCAGCACGCTCACCGAGGGTGATCAATGCGTTTGTGAGTTGAACAAGCTGGCTGAGATTGACCAATCGGGCCTGTCGCGGCATCTGGCGAACCTCAAGAAGGCGGGGATCGTGAGTGACCGGCGTGAAGGCATGAAAGTTTTCTATCACCTGGAAACACCCTGCATCCTCAAGGCTTTTGAGTGCGCCGTGGATGTGGTCAGGGCGGATGCCAAACGAAGAAACGAACACCTGAACGGGGTGGGGAAATGAATTTGAAAAAAAACGCGGGCAAAAAATGGACATCATTGATTCTCAAAGGCGGGGGTTTGCTCCTGCTTTGGGGTGTCGTGTACTGGAATCTGGAGCCATTTTCAATCTGGCTGACGTATGGGGTGTTAGGCTTGACGCAGGATCATCGCTTCAGCACCGCGCTGCAGTTCTTTGTGTTTGAGACGCCCAAGGTGTTGATGCTCCTTACCCTGATCGTATTTGTGGTCGGTATCATCCGCTCGTTTTTCACTCCCGAACGGACGCGCCGCATTCTGGCAGGCAAACGTGAATCGGTAGGGAATGTTCTGGCTGCTTTGCTGGGTATTGTAACGCCTTTTTGTTCCTGCTCGGCCGTGCCGCTCTTCATCGGGTTTGTGACGGCAGGGATTCCGCTGGGGGTGACCTTGTCATTCCTGATCTCCGCCCCGATGGTGAACGAAATCGCCCTGGTGCTGCTGTTTGGGATGTTTGGCTGGAAGGTCGCCGCGATCTATCTGGGGATGGGTTTGACCATTGCCATGATGGCGGGTTGGGTCATCGGACGGATGAAGATGGATCGTCATGTTGAAGACTGGGTTTACGCAACCGGTCCAGCGGCGGGCCTGGAAGATGAAAAACTCGCTATAGCCGCTCGTATTCAGCTTGGCCGAGAGGCGGTGCGGGATATTGTCGGGAAAGTATGGCTTTATGTGATGATCGGGATCGCCGTGGGCGCAGGCATTCATGGGTATGTCCCCGCCAATGCGATGGCTGCATTCATGGGCAAAGGAGCCTGGTGGAGCGTTCCGCTTTCAGTGGTCATTGGTGTGCCGATGTATTCCAACGCGGCGGGAATCATTCCCGTAGTGCAGGCCTTACTCGGGAAAGGCGCGGCACTTGGCACCGTACTGGCATTTATGATGGCGGTGATTGCCCTTTCCTTGCCGGAGGCGATCATATTGAGGAAAGTACTTAAACCCCGATTGCTCGGCGTATTTTTCGGCGTGGTGGCAATTGGGATCATGGCGGTCGGGTATTTGTTCAATTTTATCATGTAACAGAAGAGGGGATAACCACCCGCTACGCTGGAGGGCGCGGAGATGCGGAGGGGTGAAGCACCCATTAGATTTTTCTCGGATTTCCCTCAAGAACCAATGTTGCAAGAATTTGTCATAGGGCATGGACCGGATTGGACCGGAATAGTTTCCTGTATAGACCCTGCCCTATGAAAAATTCTTGCAACGTATTCGTGGGAGGAAGCGAGAGTGTGAAGAGTGTTGGTCAAATTCTCCGTGGCTCCGTGAGCTCCAGCGCAGCGGGTAAAAATCTTTTTCTTGTTTTATGACTAATGCTGGAAATCAACGGCCCACAACTTGAGTTATTTAGTAGACGCAAAGATACGAAAGGGAGATATGAAAAAGATACAAATACTGGGAACGGGATGCGCGAAGTGTAAGACGCTGCTGAATAATGCCGATACTGCGGTTAAGGCGCTGGGTGTTGAGGCCACCATTGAGAAAGTGGAACAGATTCAGGACATCATGAAGTTCGGCGTGATGACGACGCCTGCGCTGGTGGTGGATGGCGTGGTGAAAAGTGCTGGGAAACTGCTGAGCCCGGACGACATAAAGAAATTTCTTACGTAACCAAGAGCTAGGGTGAACACCGATGACGAATCTAAGCGAGAAGAAGGACTTGGGGGCTGCTTGTGGATGTGGCGGCGGGAGTTGTTGCAGTGGATCGGGTAAATGGATCTGGATCATTCTGGCACTGGCCGTGGCCGGAGTGTTGGTTATGAAGAATGTCGGCAAAAAGGACGCCGCAATTTCACCTGTGGCCGTCGTTGGTGTTGAATCGACCCGCAACAATGCTGAGGTGCAAGAAAAAGCCCTGCCACGCCTGGTCGATTTAGGAGCTGGTAAATGCATCCCCTGCAAAATGATGGCGCCCATCCTGGAGGATCTCAAGAAGACACTAGTGGGTAAACTGGACGTTCAGTTTATTGATGTGTGGGAAAATCCGGATGCGGGGAAGAAATACGGAATCAATGTGATCCCGACACAAATCTTCTATGACGCCACAGGGAAGGAGCTTTTCCGGCACGAGGGTTTCTTTGGCAAGGATGACATCATGGCGAAGTGGAAGGAATTGGGCGTTAGCCTGAACCTGTAGAATGGTGAAATTCGCTATGAGGTGAGATTCCCTGCTGGTGGAATTTGCCCCTCACCCTAGCCCTCTCCCTCGAGGGGAGAGGGCTAGGAGCAATTACCCCCCGCGAGGGAGAGGGTTGGGGTGAGGGGGGTGATTTTCACTGGATGAGGAAGCCTGAAGGCAGAGCGGTGCGTCCCTGCATAAACAGAGAGGAGATAGAGGATGCTTGAACAATTGTTTACTTCCTTGTCACATGCTGTCGAAGGCTCGGCCGGACTTGCGCTGACGGCCGCCTTTGTGTGGGGTGTGCTCAGCATTCTGCTCAGTCCCTGCCATCTCGCGAGTATCCCGCTGATTGTGGGGTTCATTGACCAGCAGGGCCGGATCACGACCCGGCGGGCTTTCACGATTTCGCTTTTGTTTGCGGTTGGCATTCTCATCACCATTGGCGTGATTGGGGCCATCACGGCGGTGGCCGGGCGGATGATGGGTGATGTAGGCCGTTGGGGAAACTACGTGGTGGCCATCATTTTCTTCATTGTCGGGCTTTACCTGCTCGATGCCCTTCGGTTGCCCATGCCGGGGGCGGCACAGCCTGGCATGAAGCGCAAGGGCCTGCTGGCGGCGCTCATTCTTGGCTTGGTGTTCGGGATAGCACTCGGACCCTGCACCTTCGCCTACATGGCCCCGATGCTGGCCGTGTCGTTCAGGCTCGCGGCAACAAATCTGACCTACGGCATTCTTCTACTCGTGCTCTACGGTGTGGGACACTGTGCGGTGATTGTGCTGGCAGGTACCTTTACCGAGGTAGTTCAGCATTACCTGGATTGGAATGAGAAATCCAAGGGTGCGGTGATGTTGAAGAAGGTTTGTGGAGCTCTAGTGTTACTTGGCGGCCTATATCTGATCTACACTGCGCAATGAAATAAGTGGTTCCTTGCCGATATTCAACCCTTAATGTTTTCCCATCGTGGATATAACCAGGCCCACTACAATTCCGTAAATCGTGCTGATCCACGGGTTTGAGGTGATAGGGCAGGACCCCGTTGAACACCCTACGATACGGTACAGTCCATACCCCAGAACCCCACCCACCACGGCTCCAATAACCAGTCTGATAATCATGTTAAACCTCCTTGAATCAAGTTATGAAAACATAATATCATAATATGTGAATATGTATATATTATTTTTCCACCGATAGTATTGTGGTGGGTTAAGATGGTACTTTATTTGAAGGGCTCATTTCCGATCTTCGACAAATTGAAATATTTAGCCGTAGGGCCGCCGCTTGCCGGCTGGCCGAGTTGATCAATGGCCAAGAAACAGTCGCTGCGGCGATCCGCAAGCGGACGCCCTACATAAAATAGAGATGCGCTTCATAAAAGGACGAAGTGTGTTGCGCAACCTGTTTAGCATTGATTATCTGTCGAGTTTATCGGTTTCTTCTGTGGTGGATTCTTCAGGTTTTGAAGCTGTATCAAAAGTCATTGGTATGGCATCTGAAGGGGCAGGCGGTGCTTCTATGCTGGCCGGTTCTGGCACGGAAACTTGCGCGGTCGGCGGCGGGGTTGCTTCTGCAATAATTGGCTCTGGCGTTGGGGTTGGCGGCGGTTCCGGTGTTGAGGCGGGCGGCGGGGTTTCGGTCACCACCACGGGCGGCGGCGGTGTTGAAGGCGGCGCTTCAACAGGCGGAATGAACGGGTCCTGGATTTGGGGAGGCGGTTCGGGTTCCAAGGCCGGGCTTGGTGTTTCTGGTAATATGGTTGGCGGCGATTCCGATGTTGAGTCCGGCGGCGGGGTTTCGGTTACCACCACGGGCGGCGGTGGTATTGAAGGCGGCGAGGCTGGCGGTGGCGCTTCAACAGGCGGTACGACCGGGTCCTGGATATGGGGAGGCGGTTCGGGCTCCAAGGCCGGGCTTGGTGTTTCTGGCAATATGGTTGGTGGTGGCTCCGGTGTTGAGGCGGGTGGCGGGGTTTCGGGCACCACCACGGGCGGCGGTGGTATTGAAGGCGGCGAGGCTGACGGCGGCGCTTCAATTGGCGGAACGACCGGGTCCTGGATTTGGCGAGGCGGTTCGGGTTCCAAGGCCGGGCTTGGTGTTTCTGGTAATATGGTTGGTGGTGGCTCCGGTGTTGAGGCCGGAGGCTGGTTCTCGGTTTGCACCACGGGCGGAACAGACGGAGGCGGCTGAGCCGGTGTTGGCTTTGGCGCGAACACTAGAGGCGGGGTCACGATGACCGGTTTCGGGATGGCGACTGGTTGCGGCTGTGGTGTGGGCGGGGTGGGTGTTTGAGTTGGTTTGGGTGTGATGGGTGTAACCGTGTGAGCTGCTCCTGGCGGAGGTGTCGTCGTTGCCGGTGTTGCTACAGGCTTACTTGGTGCTTCCTGCTCCACGCTCTCCCCGTTCAATATATTGACGACGGCCTTGGCTGCACCGGCCCATAACACGATGACTGGGCGCGTCCCTGCCACCGTTTTCATAACGGCGGGATAGACGGTGGGACAGCAAATGAACCCAGCGATACCCGAGTTCAATAACTCCTTCACCTGCGCTTGGCCGACTGCCGGGTCGGCAGGAACCGTGATGACGATCAACCGGTAACCCGCTGCGGTGAGAACAGGATCGAGACTGGGGATCAAGGCGAGCGATTCAGCCGGGCTGGTTGACGAGAGTACGAGGCCAATGAAGCCCGTCAGTTCCCTGGAAGCATCATGTACAGCAAGAGTCTGAGCGATGCTGTTACCCCTGCCGAGAGAAATATTCTGGGCGAGCAGGTTCGTCTGGTAGCCAAGTTGACGTGCTGCGGCGCGCACGCGCTCCTGGGTAGTGGGGCAAATCCGGGTTGCTTTTCCTTTCCCATTGATGACCCGCGACACGGTAGATTTCGAGACCCCAGCGGCTTCTGCGACATCCTTTATGCTTACGGTAGAGCTCATGCGCAACCTGTTTAGCAAAGGGTGTTATCAGATGCAAGGCTGATGTAAAAAAGTTTTTTGAATGTGCGCATACTGATTTAACGCCTATTCTTAAATTCGGCAAAATAGCTGACTCGCTTCTTGTCTCTGGAGTGTGAATATGCAACAGTGCGCACCGTATTCAAGGGACCAAAATGAAGTTGATAACGAACAGCGGGAATGACCGTGTGGTTGATACGTTGCGTAAGGTGTTGCCGAATGCAGCGCGTCTGGACGTAGCCTCCCCGGAGTTTTCTTTGTTCGCCTTCTCCGAAATGCGTGACCTGCTGAATGGGCTCGGGAAATGCCGCATGGTGCTGCCAGCCTTAGAAAACAGCGATTTTCGAGTCCTTGGCGGGGATGCGGACCGGGTTTTCCGGAACCAGTTGCAGGTCCGGTCTGTGGCCCGCGCGTGCGCCGATTGGATCAAGACAAAGGCGGAAATACGCGGGGCACCAGCGGCGCTGCCGCAGGCCGCTTTGATCGTTAATGACGGGAAGTCGGGCGAATCATGCGCCATTACGGGCAATTGCTCTTTTTCCACCGGTGGGCTGGGCATGACGCCGGGAAATCAGTACGGACTGATTCAATGTTCGGAGAGTGCGGCGGAATCGGCCATGTTTGCGGCTTGGTTTACGGGGCTTTGGAACGGTTTACCGGCTTCGAGCACTATTGGGCAGACGTTGATATCCAGGCTCAATGACTTGGTTGAGCACAAGGCCCCCTCTTTTGTCTACTACCTGACCCTCTACCACCTGTTCAAGGATCTTGGCGAACAATTGGATGAGGAGAAGATCGTCAAGTCGGCCACGGGGATTCGGAACACGGTGGTTTGGCGGAAGTTGTTCAAGTTTCAGCGTGACGGGGTTGTTGGCGCCCTGGATAAACTGGAGCGGTTGGGCGGTTGCATCATCGCAGACAGCGTTGGTCTCGGGAAAACTTTCGAGGCCCTGGCGATCATCAAGCACTATGAATTGCGAAATTACCGGGTGCTTGTCCTCGTTCCGAAACGGTTGCGTGACAACTGGACGCTCTACAAGGCGAACGACCAGCGCAATTTCCTGGCTGCTGACCGGTTCCACTATGATGTTTTGAACCATACTGACCTGTCCCGTGATTCGGGCACCTCCGGGGACATTGACCTGGCACACGTCAACTGGGGCAACTATGACCTCGTTGTGATTGATGAGTCGCACAATTTCCGCAACAAGGCCACGCACCGTGAACATGAGAGCCGGTATGACCGGTTGATGCGGCGGATCATCAAGGAAGGCGTGAAGACGCGGGTGTTGATGTTGTCCGCCACCCCGGTCAACAACCGGCTTGCTGACCTGAAAAACCAGATTGCGTTTGTAACGGAGGGTGATGACACCGCTCTCTATACGCACGGGATACCGAGCATTGAAGGGACTGTCCGGCAGGCGCAGCAACAGTTCAACCGGTGGCTGGCTCTGGAAGAGGCTGACCGGAAACCCGCGCGTTTGCTGGATATGCTTTCCTTTGACTACTTCAAATTGCTGGACTTGCTGACGATTGCCCGATCACGGAAACATATTGAAAAGTATTACGGCACGGCTGAAACCGGGCGGTTCCCAGACCGGCTCAAGCCGATCAATTTTAAGCCGGACGTTGACCTGGCCGGCGAGTTCCGGTCCATCCGGGAAATCAACAACGAGATCCGGCGGCTGACACTGGCGGCCTACGCGCCCCTACGGTATGTCCTCCCCCACAAGCAGGCAGCCTATGATAAGAAATACAGCACCACGATCCGGGGCGGTGAGAGTTTCTTCCGGCAGGTTGACCGTGAGGAGAGTCTGGTTCACCTGCTGCGGGTAAACGTCCTCAAGCGAATGGAGAGCGCGGTGTCTTCGTTTGCGTCGACGCTAGAGCGACAATTGGCGGACGTGAAGGCTACTTTGGCAAAAATTGAGGCGCATGAAACGACTGTTGAGGAGATCGATATTGCCGACGTGGATGTTGATGATCCATCGTTTGAAAGTTTATTGGTCGGGCGAAAGGTTAAGGTCCTCCTCCATGATGTGGACCTGATCCGTTGGAAGCAGGACTTGACCGAAGACCGGAACCGGCTTTCGACCTTGTTGTCGGCGGCACAGCAAGTCGGCTCTGCCCGCGATGCAAAACTGGCGCAATTGCGGAAGGTTATTGAGCAGAAGGCGAAGAATCCGATCAACGACAATAACCGGAAGATCATCGTCTTCACCGCTTTTGCCGATACGGCTGAGTATCTATATGGGGAATTGGCCGCGTGGGCGCTGAAAGAGCATGGGCTCCACACGGCATCCGTAACAGGGAGCGGGCGGAACCATACAACGTTGCCAGGGTTGCGCAAGGATTTCGGCAGTATTATCAGTGCGTTCTCCCCTCGTGCAAAAGAGAGGCCGGCAGAGATGGCGGCTGAAGGCGAAATCGACCTTCTGATTGCCACGGACTGTATCAGCGAGGGGCAGAACCTTCAGGACTGTGATTACATGGTGAATTACGATATTCACTGGAACCCGGTGCGGATAATCCAGCGATTTGGCCGGATTGACCGTATTGGATCAACGAACGCTCGGATTCAGTTGGTGAACTTCTGGCCCAATCTGGAGTTGGAGGAGTACATCAACCTTGAACAGCGTGTGAGCGGGCGCATGGTGTTGCTCGACATTTCGGCCACAGGCGAAGAGAACCTGATCGAGCAGCAGTCCGGCAACCAGATGAATGACTTGGAATATCGGCGCAAGCAGTTGCTGAAGCTGCAGGACGCCGTCATTGACCTGGAAGATCTTGGGAGCGGGATTTCAATTGCTGATCTGACCTTCACCGATTTCCGGGTGGATTTGGCCGGGTTCTTGAAGGACAACGGGGAAAAGCTTCAGCAGATGGCCCCGGGAACCTTCGCCGTGACGACGACACCGGAGGTGGGCATTCCGCCCGGTATCCTGTTCTGTCTGCGGGCGGCCGGCGAGGCCGCGATGAAAGCTGTTGATCCCGGTTATCCCCTGGCGCCCCACTACGTTTTGCACGTTGGAAATGATGGCGAGGTGCTCCTCCCGTATGCGCAGGCCAAGCAGGTGTTGGACAGGATTAAGCGGGTTTGTATCGGTCGGGACTTGCCGGATGCCGGCGCCTGCGCCCGGTTCGACAAGGCGACGAAAGACGGTGCCAACATGCAACAGGCCCAAGAGTTGCTCGCCAAGGCCGTTGCTTCGATTATCGGCAAGAAGGAAGAGCGGGCCGTTGCGAGTCTTTTCACGCCTGGCGGTACCCATGCTTTGAAGGGTGAGTTTGTCGGAATTAACGATTTTGAGGTGGTGACTTTTGTGGTGGTCTTGCCGGAGAGTAAGGCAGGATGACGGTGGATCCAGTCATAGCCGCCCTTGCATTACCTAACGACTCCCGAGTGGATCAACGGGTGCCCAAGAAATTGTTGTTGGAACAGGGCGCTCCGACACCGGCGGATAAGCGGGCCATTCAGGATGGGATTGAAGAAATCTTCTGGGTGGCTGCGCTCAAGCCGGTGAATGTGGGTGTGCCGGTTTTTCGGGATGATGTGCGTGAATATCTGGAAATCGCGGTTCTAACGGTTACGCTGCGGCAGGATGCCAAGGCGAATCGCCTGGCGGAATTGGTCCACCGGGCCATACCCTATCCGCTGTTGTTGGTGACCGCGCAGGCCGAGGGGTACATGTTGTCGGTAGCACACAAGCGGTGGTCCCAAGGGGAAACCGGCAAGGTTGTCATTGAAGACCTGCATGGGACTTTAGAATTACATGCGGATGCGCCGAATGCAGAAGAAAAGGCTTTCATGGGAAGTCTGGCGGTAGCTGGCTTGCCGCGGGGCGACCTTTATGCGCTTTACCAGGGATGGGTGGATCGCGTGGCGGCGCTGGAAGCCGCCCGGATCACGGGAGTGTTTGCCTTACCCGGCGCATTGGGGCAAGGTGGAGAGATTCGCGAGGGTCTTGAGGAGCACAAGACTATTGAACGGGAGTTGGTTCTGTTGCGGGCTCGCGCAACAAAAGAGAAGCAGATGAATCGGCGGGTTGAGTTGAATCTAAAGGTCAAGGAACTTGAAAAACGTTTGCTGGGCGTGACAAGTCGCCTTTCTGTGGCCTGAAAGTCCTAATCTGTCGCCGGTTGACAAAAGTATAAATTAGTGGAATATTGTCAACCGTAACGATGGGAAACGGAAAGGATTACACATGGATCCGAAACAAATATTCGGGATGAGGGTGCGGCAGGCACGGCAGGCGGCGGGATTGTCTTTGCGTAAGTTGCAAGAGAAGATGCAAAACTTGGTATCCCACGCCCAGCTAGCGAAGTATGAAAATGGGCAGGATGTTCCCTCAAGCGGAGTCTTGCTCGCCTTGTGCTCAAGTCTTTCCTGTTCTCCTGACCAGCTTTTTCGCCCGGTGAGGGTGGGCGTTGATTCCATTCAATTCCGGAAGAAAAGTAAGTGGTCCAAGGTACGTGAAAAGGCCGTCAAGGCGCTGGTCCAGGATGGAGTGGATCGGTATTTTGAACTGGAAGAGCTGGTGGGAATCGAGGCGAAACCGTTAAAACCCCTGCACCTGCGGTGCGGCAATCCCGAACAGGCGGAAGAGGCCGCGGAAGAAGTTCGTAAAAGTTGGAAGTTGGGAGACAACCCGATTGCCAATGTCGTCGAGCTCCTGGAGGAGTGTCATGTCAAAGTCCAGCAAGTTGAAGCTGAGAAAGGCTTCGACGGTTGCTCGGGCTGGGGAACTGCCGGGAACGACCGTTTTCCCGTCATTGTGCTAGCCAACTGGATGAATGATGACCTGACCCGCAAACGGTTCACTGCGGCGCATGAGTTGGGTCATCTTGTTATGGATTTGTCCGGGCTGGACGCCAAGGAGACCGAAAAGGCCTGCCACCGATTCGCCGGTGCGTTTCTGCTGCCACGTGCAGCGTTGTTCGCGCAGCTGGGAAAGCACCGTACGCACATTGAGTGGAAAGAACTGGCTGTTCTCAAGCAGGAGTATGGTATTTCAATGGGAGCCTCGTTACACCGACTCCATGACTTGGGCATGATCAGCGACGCAGTCAATAAGTCGATGTCCATCGTGCGGAGCTGCAAAGGCTGGAAGACTAGCGAGCCGTATGCCTATGCGGGTTCTGAAGAATGTTTCCGGTTCCGTCAACTGCTCTACCGGGGGCTAGCCGAAGAGAAACTTTCTCTCTCCAAGGCGGCGGAACTTGCAAGGAAACCCGTTGAGGAGATTCAGGATGAACTATCCACCGGAAGTGAGGGGTCTGCCTGATGGAAGTGGTGGTCCAGGATGCTTCGACCCTGCTCAATCTGCTGAAAAGCGGATTGCTGCAATGTGCCGTCGAGGCGCTTGAACTCCATATCCTTACAACAGATCTCGTTGCCGCAGAAATCAAATCGCCGAAAGCTGCTTTTGACGCTGCTGTTTCCCGGGGCTGGATAGAGGTCCGGAGTTTCTCGGCTTTGGAGCTTATTGGACTTGCCACAGAACGACAAAAAGCCAAAGGGCTTTCCATTCAGGATGTTAGTGTGGTTGCATTGGCGCGTACTGTAGGCTGTCCATTGTTTTCGAGCGATGGTCCCCTTCGCACCTATGCACACCAATGTCAATTGATCGTGCATGGCGAACTGTGGATCTTGGACCAACTTGTAAGCCGGAAATTCTTGAGACCTGATGAAGCCGCCGGAAAACTGAAAAAAATGATGGAGAATAAGGCGCGGCTACCGCCAAAAGAGGTTCAAGGGCGAATTGACAAATGGACAGCGGGATGAGTCACATTCAACATTCTGGAGAGGAACGGGCAAGATGATGAAAAAGATGACTGCGAAAGATGCGGAAACCAAGAGCGCAGATGTGATTGCGGACAACGTAACACGGCTCAAAGCCCTTTTCCCTGATTTGATTACAGAGGGTAAGCAGGGAGTCTCCGTGAATGTTGATGTCCTTAAGGCCTTGGTTGGTGACAAGGTTGTGACCGTCGCTGATGAGAAATACGGACTCAATTGGCATGGAAAAAGGCAATCTCGGCAGTTGGCCTTGACGCCCTCCACGGGAACCCTGCGGCCTTGCCCTGATGAGAGCGTTGACTGGGATAAAACGCAGAATCTAATGATTGAGGGGGATAACCTCGAGGTTTTGAAACTCCTCCAGAAATCCTACGCAGGGAAAGTGAAGCTCATTTTCATCGATCCGCCCTACAACACCGGAAAAGACTTCGTCTATCCCGATAATTTTCAGGATAACATCAAGAACTATCTGGAAATCACCGGCCAAATTGGTAAAGGGGGCAGTAAACTCTCATCCAATACCGAAACATCCGGCCGCTTCCACACTGACTGGCTCAACATGATGTATCCCCGGCTCATAATGGCGCGGAACCTACTACGTGAAGATGGTGTCCTGTTCTTAACTATCGATGACAATGAAACACACAACGTGCGGCAAATACTCAACGAGGTGTTTGGTGAAGAGAACTTTGTAGCCAATGTCGTATGGAATCACACTAAGCAGAGCAAGAATGATGAGAGGCATTTTTCGCGCCACCACAATCAGATTATGGTGTTCCAAAAGAGCGAGAGTCTCGGTCAATTTAGGTTCGAACGAACCGAAACTGACAATGAGCACTATTCTAATCCTGACAAAGATCCAAAAGGCAATTGGCGACCGGGCGACGTGCGCAGTCCCAACTACCGCGAAACGCTTTGCTATCCAATTAAGACGCCCTCAGGAAAGAAGATTTCGCCTCCTGAAAATGGCTGGCGATGGAGCGAGGACACCCTGAAGGAAAAGATTTCCTCTGGAGAAATTATTTTCTCACAGGACGAAACAAGAATCGTCCGTAAGATATATCTTTCAGAACAAGATGGTCGAACACCTGAAAACTTATGGCTTGGCGAATTCGCCGGGACGACTCGGCAAGCGAATGCAGAACTAAAAGAGTTCTTTGGCGAGTCGCCCTTCGATACTCCAAAGCCTGTATTGTTGATACAAAAGATTGTATCACTTGCTTCGGTGGCCAAAGGAGACATTATCCTCGATTTTTTCGCTGGTAGTGGGTCGTCAGGTCAGGCTGTTCTTGAACAGTGCAAAGTTGATGAAATCCGAAGACGTTACATTCTAGTCCAACTGCCTGAACCGCTCGATCCGGAGAATAAGGATCAGAAGGTGGCCGCCGAATATTGTGCTAAATTGAAGAAACCTCAAAACATCGCCGAGCTGACAAAAGAACGCCTGCGTAGAGCTGGAAAGAAGATCAAAAAGGAAAACCATCTTTTCGCTGGCGACCTTGGTTTTCGTGTTTTCAAACTCGACTCCAGCAATATTCTCGTCTGGGAACCGGATCGAACGAAATTAGCCGAAACGCTGGAATGTTCAATTGAACACTTGAAGACCGATCGGACAGAGACGGACATACTTTTCGAGTTGCATCTCAAGCTCGGCCTCGACCTATGCGTACCGATTGAGGAGAAGACGATTGCCGGCAAAATGGTGCAAAGCGTTGGGGCCGGGACCCTCCTCGTTTGCCTTGCGTCTAAAATTAGCCGCAAAGATGCTGAACCGCTTGCACTCGGGATAGTGAAGTGGCATAAGGATTTAGCCCCGGCCGGCGAGAGCACAGTTGTTTTCCGTGACAGCGCGTTCGCGGATGACGTGGCAAAAACGAACGTGGCGGCCATTCTTGAACAGCACGGACTCACGAATGTGAGGAGCCTATGAACACTGAATTAATCCAACGGATGCAGAGTCATTTTGATGCACTTGCGCAGACCCTGCCTGATGATGTGGGCATTGAGTTCTGGTTTGCCCGCGATCTTCAGGAGCCCCTCGGTTATGTGCGATGGGAGAACTTTCTGACGGCCATTCAACGTGCCATAGAGTCCTGCAATACAATTGGTTACAATGCGGCTGATCATTTTCGTGACGTCACGAAATTGATCAGCCTCGGCAAGGGTGGACAACGGGAAGTTCAGGACTACATGCTCACTCGCTACGCCTGTTATCTCATCGCCCAGAACGGCGACCCAAGGAAGGAGCCGATAGCCTTTGCTCAGAGTTACTTTGCAGTCCAAACCCGCAAACAGGAATTGATCGAAGAACGGATGCGGCTAATGGGACGGCTGGAGGCACGTGACAAACTCCGGGCTTCCGAACGGACGCTCTCTGATAATATTTTCGAACGTGGTGTCGACGAGGCTGGGTTCGGGCGTATTCGCTCCAAAGGGGATGCGGCCTTATTCGGCGGTCACACAACCCAGGCGATGAAGGATAAGTTCGGCATCACCCAGACCCGACCGTTGGCAGATTTCCTGCCCACTCTGACGATTGCCGCTAAAAACCTTGCGACGGAAATGACGAACCACAACGTGCAGCAATCCGATCTTCAAGGCGAGGACCCCATCACTCGGGAGCATGTTCAGAACAACACGAGTGTCCGTCAAATGCTAGCGCAGCGAGGCATCAAACCCGAAACGTTGCCACCAGAGGAGGACATCAAAAAGTTGGAACGTAGGGTAAAAGCGGATGAAAAGAAACTGGAACAGCGGTCCGGTCGCCTGCCGGAGGGATGCGATCCGGCATGAAACTGCATTTTGAACCGAATCTGGACTATCAGTTAGCGGCCATTGAGGCCGTTTGCGACTTGTTCCGCGGGCAGGAAATCTGCCGGACGGAATTTACCGTGGTGAGTGGCGCAGCCAGCAAGCAAATGCTCATGGGGTTTGCTGAGCAGGATCTGGGGGTTGGTAACCGGTTGGCGCTGTTGAATGATGAGGTTCTGGAAAACCTCCACGGGATCCAGTTGAAAAATGGGTTGGCCCCTTCGCCCGGATTGGCGACGGGTGACTTTACCGTGGAAATGGAGACCGGGACCGGCAAGACCTACGTTTACCTGCGGACAATCTTCGAGTTGAACCGGCGGTATGGGTTTACAAAGTTCGTGATTGTGGTCCCCTCCGTGGCGATCAAAGAAGGCGTCTACCACTCCATCGAGATTGCCGAGGAGCATTTCCGCGCCCTGTACGCGAACACGCCGTTCGAGTTCTTCCTTTACGACTCCAGCAAACTCGGTCAGGTGCGGAACTTTTCAACAAGTCCCCATATCCAGATCATGGTAGTGACCGTTGGCGCGATCAATAAGAAGGATGTGAACAACCTCTATAAGGACAGCGAGAAGGTCGGCGGGGAGAAACCGATTGACCTGATCAAGGCCACCCGCCCGATCGTCATTGTTGACGAGCCGCAGAGTGTTGACGGCGGTCTTGAGGGCCGAGGGAAAGAGGCGCTCGGCGCCATGAACCCTCTATGCACCCTCCGGTATTCCGCAACACATGCCGAAAAGCATCATATGGTTTACCGGCTGGACGCTGTCGACGCCTATGAACGGAAATTGGTGAAACAGATTGCCGTGGCATCCGGCAGTATCGAGGGCGGGCACAACAAGCCATACGTGAAATTACTTTCTGTAAGCAATAAGCGCGGCACCATCACGGCACGCGTGGAGGTTGATGTCGAGGAACATGGAAAAGTCCGGCGTAAGGAAATGAATGTCCAGGATGGCGACATGCTGGATCAGATCACCGGGCGAGATGTCTATAAAGACTGCCGCATCGGTGAGATTCGTGTGGCAAAAAGCAAAGAGCATCTGGAGTTGCGGTATTCCGGCGGCGAAATTTACCTGAACCTCGGTGACGCATATGGTGATGTGGGAGCTTCAGCGATCCAGCGGGAGATGATCCGGCGGACGATCAAAGAACACCTGGACAAAGAGAAACGGCTACGCCCACAAGGCATCAAGGTATTGAGTCTTTTCTTCATTGATTCGGTGGAGAAGTACAGGCAGTACGATGCAGATGGCAATCAGGTGAAGGGTGAATACGCGATTATCTTCGAGGAAGAGTACCGGCGCTGGGCACGGCATCCCGATTACCAGACCCTTTTCAAGGAAGTTGACCTCAATACTGACGCTACAGGAGTTCATGACGGGTATTTCTCCATTGATAAGAAGGGCGGATGGACGGACACGGAGGAAGGCAACCAGTCCGGGCGCGACAATGCTGAGCGGGCCTACAACCTGATCATGAAGGAAAAAGAGAAGTTGCTGAGCCTGGACACGCCGCTGAAATTCATCTTCTCGCACTCGGCGCTGAAAGAGGGATGGGATAATCCGAACGTGTTCCAGATTTGCGCGTTGAGGGAGATGGGGTCAGAACGCGAGCGGCGGCAGACAATCGGGCGCGGGATGCGAATCTGCGTAAACCAGCAGGGTGAGCGTGTCCGTGGGTTCGACGTGAACACGTTGACAGTCGTCGCGACTGAGGGTTACGAGGCGTTCGCGGAGAACCTACAGAAGGAAATCGAGGGAAACACCGGTGTTCGGTTCGGTGTTGTTGAGGGGCATGTGTTTGCCGGCGTGGCTGTCGAGGCGCCTGACGGCACCAAGAAGCCCCTCGGATTTGAACGTTCAGAGGAGATCCGGGATCATTTGCGGGCTGCGGGGTACATCAATTCCCATGGCAAGGTCCAGGAATCCTTAAAGATAGCCATGAAAGACGGGACCTTTGTATTGCCCGAACCCTTCACGGCTCAAACGGCACAAGTCAAAGCGATTCTCGAGAAGTTGACGACCAAACTCGTCATTCATGATGCTGACAACGCCGTTCCGGTGAAAACCCGCCGGGCCGTATTGCAGAGTGCCGAGTTCAAGGCATTGTGGGATCGGATCAAGCACAAGACAACGTACCGGGTGGAGTTTGATAACGATAAGTTGATCCAGACCTGTACGGATGCGATTCGCAATGCACCGCCTGTCGGGAAAACCCGAATAACCTGGCGAAACGCCGAACTGGCGATTGGGAAGTCTGGCGTGCAAACCCACCAGGTACGGGAATCGGCACCCGCTTACATGGCGGAGAGCGATATTGTATTGCCTGATCTTTTGACCGAATTGCAGGATCGGACTCAACTCACGCGTAGAAGCATTGCGACGGTTCTTATCGATAGCGGCAGGCTGGATGATTTCAAACGGAATCCCCAGGAGTTTATCGAATTGGTGGCGGAGGCGGTCAACCGGGCAAAGCGAATGGCCTTGGTGGACGGCATCAAGTACCAGCGCCTTGGGGCCGACTTATTCTACGCCCAGCAACTTTTCGAGCAGGAAGAGCTGACCGGTTATCTGAAAAGCATGGTGGACGCGAACAAGTCGGTTTATGAGAAAGTCATCTACCAGTCCGATACGGAGCGGACCTTTGCCGAGCAACTGGAGCAGAACGAAGCAATCAAGGTTTATGCCAAGTTGCCCGGGTGGTTCAAGGTGCCGACTCCATTGGGGACTTATAACCCTGATTGGGCGGTGCTGGTTCACACCGATGCAGGGGAACAGCTGTATTTCGTGGTTGAGACGAAGCACAGCCTATTCACGGATGACCTACGCGACCGGGAGAGCGGAAAGATCAAATGCGGCGAGGCCCATTTTGCCGAGCTGGCGACTTTTAATAGTCCGGCGGCGCAGTTTATCAAGGCAACGAAGATAGGCGATTTACTGGCGCGGGTGGAAGTTCCATCACGACCGTGATAGTATTGCGCAACCTGTTTAGCATTGGCTATTCTGTTGCCTCATGATGTGCAATGATCCACTCGGAAATCGGTGGCCCCACATTTGGCAAATACCCAATCAAAAGAAAATAATTGATGTGAGGGTTAAGTATTGTTATATTTCGTCAAATAACGAATTAAGAAAATAAGAAATGTCGATGGAGGATCAGTGCGTTATGCGGGACAGATTGGATGAACTGAAGGCATTAGCTGATGAAACCCGATTGAGGGCGTTGTGCGCGCTCAGGGGGGGGGAGTTGTGTGTATGTCAACTGATTGCCCTGCTGGATCTGGCGCCTTCAACGGTATCGAAGCACCTGTCAATTCTTCGGGCTGCGCGGCTGGTGGAAAGCCGGAAGGATGGCCGCTGGATGTATTACCGGTTGTCCACCGAGTTTCGCGCACCATCCACCGGCAAGATGTTGGAGTTGCTGTTTAAGGGATTGGAAGGTACGGAGTGTGTTATCGCTGATGGGAAGCGTCTGAAAGAGATTTGCAGCGAAAACATGGAATCGTTGTGTAAGAGAGTTTTCTGAAAATGGAGGCTAAGAGATGAGCGATACAGTGAAAGACAGTGGGAAGAAGAAGGGCCTTTGGGCGTTGATCAAGGAATCTATGACGAAAACAGGCGGGTGTTGTGGTTCCGGTGGAGACTGCTGTGGAGGGGCGAAAAAGGAACCCGATATAAAAAAGACTGTGCAGCAGCCCCCAAAGGGGAATTAATTGATGATGGGTTCTTCTCCCTCTCCCTTTCCGCCACAGGCGGATCCGCCCGTGGCGGACAGGGGAGAGGGTGGGGGTGAGGGTGTTCATGTGCCGGAAAATACCCCTCACCCTAGCCCTCTCCCCCAAGGGGCGAGGGAATAGAAAAGTGCGATTTTATGGAGAATGAATGATGAGTGAGATGAACTCCGGGCGGACAACGATGTATCGGGAATTGGCGGTGCTCCTGATTGTTCCTGTCGTTGTCGCAGCACTGACGTTGGTGAGTTGGGCGCTAGCCCACTGGAAGATCGGCCCCCTGTTCGTCAATGTTGGTCTCGCCCTTATTGCCACCTTGTTCGGTGGCTTTCAGCGTTTCATTGCCGGATTCAAGGATGTTTTTAAACGTAAGATCACGGTCAACGTATTTGTGGTTGTGGCGCTTCTCGCGACGCTGGCGATCGGCGAATTCCGCCCGGCGGCGATCATCGTGTTTATCATGGCTGTATCCGGTGCGCTTGAGACCTACACGCTCGATAAAACCCGCCGGAGTATTCGTGATCTGCTCGACTTGGCGCCACAGACCGCGACGGTTCGCCGCAATGGCGAGGAAGTCACCGTGCCGGTTACCGAACTCCAAGTAGGCGACCTGGTCATGGTCCGGCCGGGCGGGCGGATTCCAGTGGACGGCACGGTGGTTGCCGGCGCGAGCAGCGTCAACCAGGCGCCCATCACCGGCGAATCCATGCCGGTGGAGAAGTTGCCTGGAAGCGCCGTGTTCAGCGGAACCCTCAACGAATCGGGCCGGCTGGAGATCAAGACAGAGAAGGTTGGTGATGGCACCACCTTGGCTCGGATCGTCCAACTCGTACAGGAAGCCCAGGGGGCACGTGCCCCAATCCAAAACCTGGCCGACCGCTTCACGACCTGGTTTCTGCCCGCAGTTGTTGTGTTGGCCGTTGTGGCCTATTTCGTTACCGGCGACCTCAAGTCAGCGGTTTCAGTGCTGCTGGTGGCGTGTCCTTGCGCCTTTGCCATTGCCACCCCGACCGCGGTGACGGCCGGTATCTCGAACATGGCCAAACGGGCGATTCTGATCAAGGGCGGGATGTTTCTGGAGCTTGCGCACAAGATCGATCACCTGCTGGTCGACAAGACGGGAACATTCACTTTCGGCAAACCGAAGGTCATGGATATCATGAGTTTCAGCGATCGATCCACGGATGATATTCTGCATCTGGCCTGCATCGCTGAGAAGTACTCCGAACACCCCTTGGGCCGTGCCATTCTGGCGGACGGAAAGGCAAAGGGTCTTTCGATCCCGGAACCTGATCACTTCAACAGCGCCGCCGGCATGGGTGTGGAGGCCACATGGGGCGATATCAGGATCCGGGTG
The DNA here is from genome assembly GCA_037141135.1 of bacterium. Taxonomy (GTDB): domain Bacteria; phylum Verrucomicrobiota; class Kiritimatiellia; order CAIKKV01; family CAITUY01; genus JAABPW01. Next base: position 27,793 of record JBAXDB010000015.1, read on the forward strand.
GGCAAACCATCATTTTTTCAAGGAGCCGGACTAAACTTCACGTCTCAACTCGAGCAGGCCATCGCGCAACAATCGGAGCAGGGCCGCACTGCGGTGCTGGTCGCGCATAATGACGAGCTGGTGGGACTGCTGGCGATTGCCGACGAGATTCGTCCGGAAATGCCCGCCGCCATCCACGCCCTCAAGGGAATGGGCGTCAAACGGATTACGATGTTAACGGGCGATAATCCGAAGGTGGCCGCCGCCGTTGCCCGTGCGATCGGGGTTGACCACTTCCGGGCCGAATTGCTTCCCGAACAGAAGCAGGCGTTTGTAAAGGAGTGTCAGGCGCAGGGACAGGTCGTCGGCATGATCGGCGATGGCGTCAACGATGCGCCCGCCCTTGCCCAAGCCGATGTGGGCATCGCCATGGGCGCCGCCGGCACGCATGTGGCCATTGAAACGGCCGATGTCACACTGATGAACGATGATATTTCAGGCGTTGCTGACTTTATGTGGATGTCGAGAAAAGTGCTCCGACGCATCAAGCTGAACATCTTCTTTTCGATGATTTATAACATCATCGGTCTCACCTTGAGCGTTGTCGGACTGATGACGCCCATTATCGCGGTGATCTTTCAGGAAGCTGGTTGTGTGACGGTTGTGATCAGTTCGACGTTACTGCTTTGGTCGAAGGGGCGGACAGGGGAATTATGAAGGGTGAAGGATGAATTATGAAAATCTTGTTTCTTTGTACGGGTAACTCCTGCCGGAGCCAGATGGCGGAAGGTTGGGCACGGCATCTTAAGAGGGATGTGATTGAGGCGTATTCTGCTGGAATCGAGACGCATGGATTGAATCCAAATGCGGTCAAGGTCATGGCTGAGGCCGGGGTGGACATCTCCGGGCACCGTTCGAAGCATGTGGATGAACTGAAGGATGTTGAATTCGACTACGTGGTGACGGTTTGCGACAACGCCCATGAATCCTGTCCGTTATTTCTGGGTAAAACCAAAGTTGTGCATGTGGGATTTCAGGATCCGCCCCGGCTGGCCAGGGAGGTTAAGACGGAAGACGGAAAGCTAGATTGTTACCGGCGTGTGAGGGATGAGATCAGGCAGTTTGTGGAGAAGTTACCGGGAGCTTTGGAGTCTCGGTAGGATTTCAAGAAAGCTTGCTCCCTCTCCCTTTCCGCCGCAGGCGGATCCGCCCGTAGCGGACAGGGGAGAGGTCTGGGTGAGGGTCTCTTTACGCGCGGGCCGGAGCAATACCCCTCACCTAAATCCTCTCCCTCAGGGGGAGAGGAAAGATGGGATTCAGGAATGGAAGGAATACGAATATGAGTGAGAAAATTACAAAACAATTATCCTTTCTGGACAGGTATTTGACGCTTTGGATCTTTCTGGCGATGGGGATCGGTGTTGTGCTGGGCTATGTGGTGCCTGCGTTCGGAAACTGGATTGGATCATTGAGACCGGAAGGAACGCAAACCAGCATCCCGATTGCGGTCGGATTGATCCTGATGATGTATCCGCCGCTTGCCAAAGTGAAGTATGAAGAACTGGGGGATATCTTTCAGGACTACAAGGTGCTCGGATTGAGTCTCGTGCAGAACTGGGTGGTTGGGCCAATCCTCATGACGGCGCTGGCCATCATCTTTCTGCGCGGTCAGCCGGAGTTCATGATCGGGCTGATCATGATCGGGCTGGCGCGGTGCATTGCCATGGTGATCGTGTGGAATGATCTGGCGAAGGGCGATACGGAATATTGTGCAGGGCTGGTGGCGTTCAACTCGATTTTTCAAGTCCTGTTTTACAGCCTCTTTGCGTGGCTATTCGTGACGAAACTTCCGCCTTTGCTGGGGCTGTCCGGGGTGGTGGTGAATGTGACCATGAAGCAAATCGCGGAGAGCGTATTCATCTATCTGGGGATTCCGTTCATTGCCGGTATGCTTACCCGTCTCATTCTGGTGCAAGCGAAGGGTAAAGAATGGTATCACTCAAAATTTATACCCAAAATTTCACCCCTGACCCTGATCGCCTTGTTGTTCACGATTGTGGTCATGTTCTCCATGCAGGGACAGAAGATCATCGCCAAACCCGGTGATGTGTTTCTGATTGCCGTCCCGCTGTTGATTTACTTCGTGACGATGTTTCTAGTGAGTTTCTGGATGAGCGCCAAGGCAGGCGCCAACTACGCAAAATCGGCAACCCTCTCCTTCACGGCGGCCAGCAACAACTTCGAACTGGCCATTGCTGTTGCCGTGGGCGTATTCGGTATCAACCACGGCGCGGCGTTTGCAGCAGTGATTGGACCCCTGGTGGAAGTGCCGGTGTTGATTGGGCTGGTGAACGTCTCGCTGTACTTCCGGCGGCGGTATTTTAGCTAGACGTTGCTCGAAAAGGTATTTTCGAGCAACGTCTAGTGAAATTTCGCTCAAT
>JBAXDB010000016.1:0-29677 GCA_037141135.1 bacterium
TTCTAGCGCCGGCAACTCCCCCCATCACCCCTCCGCCTGAACCTCTTCCCGACAAGACCACTGTGGAACCGGCACCACCGGCCAGCCCCCATCACAAAAAAACACCCATACGCATCGCCGAGAAACCTGCAGAATGGCCAGCCCTTTCAGGCAGTCGCTGGAGCACTATCTCATCCCCAAAGGAGTTGAAACTGGTATTTCATTATGGAACTTTTACCAAAGGCATCGAACTCTCAAGCAACGCCCGCCAGGATCTAAAAGCCATTGCCGCCAAACTCAAAGGGAAACCTTTCAGAATAGAAATTGAGGGCCATACCGATTCGACTAAGGCCAGCAAAGCCAAATCCTATGGCAATGACAATATGGCTATAGGCTTGGCACGGGCAAAAACCGTCGCCAGTTATCTGACCGGCTCATGCGGACTTCCTGCGTCCATGGTCTCAACCTCATCCGCCGGCGACACCAATCCCCCCTATCCAAATACCACCGCCCTCAATCAGCAAAAAAACAGAACGGTCATACTCAAGATTACCTCACAATAGACACTTAATCCCCTCCCCTTCATCCGGGTTTTAGTTGGCCGCAAAACCCGGCAAACATGATCTGAAACGTTTCAGATTCATTTTCCGCTACCTTCCCCTCACATGGCCACGGACACACCGAGCAAATCACAGCGAGGAATGGTGCCGGGAGGGAGCTCTGTTTTACGGGAGGCGATCCAGAGACGAATGGTCTCATCGGCACGCGCCTCAAGATCGGGAGATAAAGCCAGGACAGCCCCCAACTGCGTCGCTGTTTTCCCAAGACGCTCAGTGTCCCACCCGAGTTCGTCCACCTGCGTGGAGCCATTCAGTTCCACACGAACAACGCTGGACGAAGACCCCTGATCGGCACGATCCCAGGTGACCCGGTAGCGAGCCTCCACCATTCCAGATGCCGTGCCGGCAGCCGGGACGCACGCCGTGTCGCCGCTGAAGGGGGCGTTCTGGAGATAGGACAACAGGGCGTCAATCAACGGATGCCCGACCCCGAACAATTCGCATTTCTTCGTGCGGGTTGCCAACTCCCGGTCGAAGGTAACGTTCTCGTAGCGGGGCGCCACAAGCGGGTAGACTTTCAGGCAATCCGGGGTTTGAATGCGCCAGAATTCCCCACTTGGCAATACACTGCCGCCGAGGCGAATCACAGCCGCCCGACACCATTGGCCTAATTGCTTGAGATGGAATCTGCCGGAAATCCGGCGATAGTGCTCCAGATTAAAGTGGGTCAGATCCTGCGAAAGTTCCATAAGAGCGCTGCGGGCGTCTTGCGCCTGCCGCATCATCTCTTCCAACTGGGCGGCTGTGCGCTGGTAGTCGCGATCCACCAACGCCTGTTTGAAAAGTTGCTGGTAGTTCGGGTTCGAGCCAAGAAACCCCAGAATATCCAGGCGGAAGTCTTCCATCGGCTCACCGGTCTGCGGGTCAGTCTTGCCAATAGCTTGTGCAACGGTGCGCAACTTGTTGTCCAGTAGTTCGTAAATCCGCTCTTCAACGGTATCTTTGGCAACCAAGCTGTAAACCTGTGCGACCTCTTTCTGGCCATAGCGGTGTATGCGTCCAATGCGTTGCTCCACGGCCATGGGATTCCAAGGCAGATCGTAATTAAAGAGAATACGGGCACATTGCAGGTTAATCCCCTCGCCGCCCGCGGAAGTCGAAATAAGAAACTTCGCGCCGTTCTCTTCCCAAAAGCGCTCCGCCGCTTCAATCTTATCTTCCAGCGGACCACCCTTGATGGTGGCAATCCTGCTCTCGCCAAAGATCCTGGAGAGTTCAATGCGCAGGAATTCAAGCGTTTCTCGATATTGAGTGAAGATAATGAAACGCTCGTCGGGATTTGAGGCTTGGAGGTCGGACACCACCGACAGCAATCGGGCGAACTTCCGGTCGGTCCCCTCAGGTACGAGCGTGATCAATTCCCTAACCCTGCCAGATTCGTCGGGGATTTCAACGTCGGCATACACGCCGTCATCGCCTTCCTCATCGGCGTCCAATGACCAGTCGGTGTTCTCGTCCAGTTCGGCTGCCAATTTCTTCGCCACCCGCTGTTTGACTTGGGCAATGTACGTATCCGCCTCCGCATCGCTCTGGGCCGTCGGCGTTGAGGACCCCGGCTTGGTCGACAGGATGTCCCGCGCTAACAAACGCATTTCCTCGGTGAGCCGCACAATACGAACGGGAATCTCGGCGCTGAAGTCCGTGCGGCGTTTCTTCTCCAGGGCGATCTGCTCGCGCACCAACAAGACCAGCAATCGCCGCCGTAACGCCTGCCGGATCGCGCGCGGGCTGGATGACATCATTTTCTGGAAGGCAGTCATCACAAAGCCGATGGCGCGCTGGGCGCTGGTGGTGCGCCCGCTACGGAAGACCCCTGCGGCCTCATAACCGGTCTTCAGGTATTCGGTCAGTTGTTCGTAGAAGCGCTGCTCACGCAAGGCGGGCTCAAACGACTCCGTATGTACCTGGCGCCGAACGAACAAGGCCTTGCCTTCAGAATCAACGACTTCCCTTTTCGTGCGGCGGATCATGACACGGTTCAACAGACTGCGGTGCCGAATCAAGGCGTCGGGTGAATCGAAAAGGTGATCATCCAGAAGGTTGATCAGGGACCAGAATTGGAAGTTGTCGCCTTGGTGCGGGGTAGCCGAGAGGAACAGAAGGTCACGCGTATGCCCCCTGAGCGCTTCCATCAGGCGGTAATTCATCGTCGTTTGCTGTTTCTTGCCGTAGCGAATCCGGCTGACGTGGTGCGCCTCGTCCACGATGATGATATCGAAACGCGGGGAGTTCAGTACCCGATCCATGCGCACGGGCCGCTTCAGGGTATCAATGGAGGCAATGACCCGGTTATGGCTCTCCCACGTCGCTGGCGCATAGTCCTGAAAGTCGAGACCGAGAATCTCGAACTCCATACGAAAGCAGTCGCGCAATTCGTTCTGCCAGTTCTTGACCAACCCGGCGGGGGTCAAGACCAGGACGCGGGCGCCCTCGTGCCGGGCGATAAGTTCGCGGATGATCATGCCGGTTTCGATGGTCTTGCCGAGGCCGACCTCGTCTGCGATCAGCAAGCGACGGCGGGGCATCCGCACCACCTCATGCGTGAGCAGGATTTGATGTGGCAGAAGTTGGGTCCGGGAATTGGTGAGTTCGCCCCCCGCATTGCCGAGTGCGAACTGCCAGGCAAGTTGGCGCAACAGGAAATCATTCATATCGTCAAACCGGCCCTCGCGCAACTTCTGCCATGGGGACACAGCATGTTCCAACCTTTCGACCGGTAACGATTCCAGACGCCGTCCGGACCGTGTTTCAAAGGCCACGTCAGCCACGTAGTCGGAACCGCTCTCACAGACGCGCAGGACTTCGCCGACACCAAGTTCGTAGCGCCCGGTGATACGGACCCGGTCACTTGTTGAAAGTTTAGAGGGCTTACCTGTCACGACAGGTTCTCCCCAAAGAGATACGTGGGATGCCCGCCGATGCTTTCGATATGCGGGTTGGACCCAAACAGGCGCCAGAGCGGAATACGTTTATTGGCGTAGCGGGCGTAGAGATGATTGTTACCACCTAGATCGAGCTGGCAGGAAACAGGCACATGGATGATCCCCATATTGCTGACGTCATTTGCGACAGCCTTGAGCCGCCGCTTGATGGCTGTCATGAACGGCCAATCCTGATTCTCGGCAAGTGGCTCCAGAATATTAAGACCAATCAATAATTCATCCAAACGAAGCAGGCACACACCCTGAGAACGGCGGTCATAGGGAAACGGATCCTGCTCGAACTCACGGATGAGATCGAAAAGGCCCAGCCGAATGGGATTCGGAACCAGTTTCCCGGGTTGGTTCCCAGACCAGTCACAGCACGCATCAGGTATTATGAGGTATCCAGCCATGGTTATTCGATCACCTCCCAATGCCCGCCCTTGTCTGGACCAATGCGGCGCAAGCGCTCCTGCTGTTGCAGTTTTTGGATGTTCCGCTCCACCGACCGTTTGGTTACACCGATCGCGGCTGCCAGTTCAGGGAGGGTGATCTCAGCGTTCTGGCGCATAGCATCCAAGATTTTTCCCGACGTTTTCACCGACGTTTTCACCGACGTTTTCACCGACGCTTCTGACTCTTTACGGTGAACCGTGGCGGTGAACAGGCAGCCTTCATGGTCATCGCTAAAATCGATCTTTGGCCACGCCTCCAACGCCCGTTTGATCCCGGAACCAAGTCCATGATATGGCAACAGCCCCTTGGCGATGTAAGATACCAGAATCGGGTTGCGGGTATTGGAATTTCCGGCCCGGATCTTTTCCACTGTGAGGTTGTTCGGCAGATGACCCGGACTGACGATCTCAATACGGTTGTCAAAGATGAATAGTCGGATTGGGGCACTGACAAGGTAATCCCGATGAACCAGCGCGTTGACTAATAACTCTTCGAACACCGTAGGCGAGATTTCCGGTGTCCCTGGCGCATTCACACCACGCCCGGCCTGCCCCTTATGCAGGTTGCGCAGGACAAAAGCCATGGAATCTTCGAATATCCGGCGCAGTGGCCCGGCGAAGTCTTCCGTGTCCAGATACTGGGTGGAGTGAATATCGTTACCGGGATAGCGAATGGCCTTCACAATAAACTGGGGCTTGATCCACTCCGGTCGTTCCGCAAACAACAATACTCCCGCTAAGTTCAGCCGGCCCTCGTCGGTGGCCAGGTTCATGTTCTGGAGCAGGCGCAACCGGTCCGCCGGGGCATCGGGGTAGTCCTGCTGATACACATCCCGCAAGAAATCACGGAAACGCAACTTATCCAGCTTCTCGATGCCGGCCTTGGTCGGTAATTCGTCCGCATGGAACTGATCGGACATTTGAAACAGCCGCCGCAACTCCTCCTTGGAATTGATCCGACGTTTATCAGCACCGGATTTCATCCAGATGCTCCCGTTCTTGTCGAAATACGGCTTATCGAGCCCCTTGGGCACAGTCAGCACAATCACCAGCCGCCCGCCCGGCAGTTTGACGTTTTCCGTCTGGACGGTCAGCGGACTGCGGATATTGTGGGCGGCCACGTTGCCGACCAACTGATTGATCCGTGTCACCTCATCACTACTCAACCCCGGCATTGCCCCACCATCTGCCACGCCCAGTAGAATCACCCCGCCCTCAGAATTAGCAAAGGCCGCCATCTCCGCCGCCAGCGCATCGGGACTAGTAACCTCCCGCTTGAACTGCCGCCGGCTGTCCTCCCCCAGCGCAATCTGAGCCTTTAATTCACGCAACGTCATGACACGCTCCTAAACATATCACTGTAGAACGGTAAGAGCTTATCACACGCCTTGGCCCAGCGGTTCGGATCGCGTTGTTTTATGTATTCAAGTGCAGCTTGAATTGGCTCGCGTTGACCGCGGTGGCGCTCGACAAGATGATCGAGACGGTCGCCTTGCTCTGCATGGGCCAGAAGCAAGTGGAGGACATCTACCAATGGTGCTCCATTGGCAGCTTCATCCTTGGGCAAATCGAGGCTAAGTTCCAACGGTTGCGGGCCGGTTTCGCCAAGGGTTGCGGTGAGTCCAACCAAACGCTCCAGGGGCGTGAGCACCTCGTATGTTCGCCCCCCTTTGACGCGGCCTTTTCGCAATAGGGGCGGCTTATGACCGGTGAGATCGCTGACTTCAAACACGCCGCGTGTCAGTTTGCTCACAGTATCCACAGCAACTTCACGTTTATCGCATAAGGCTAACAACCAGACTTGGCTGAATGCATCGGCACTTTCCAAGGCACCCGGCAGCGGCGCCTCACGGCTGACGACCTGTTCCACCATCATACGAATGTCCTGTAAAGCAGACTTGAGCGGAAATGGTTGACCATCCCAATTGAGCACAGCGCCGTAGTGACACGAATAGACTTCGAGGCACTTACCAATAAGGACCATGCGGACATCGGAGGGCGGGAGAGGTTGATTGCCGTAGTGGCCAGACTCAATCCGCTCTACCTCTTCGCGCGCTCGAATACGCACCTCCTGCCGCAATCCAGCCCAGCTTCTCGGCTTCGCCACATCTTCAGGGTTGCGCTTGCGACAGACGTGAATAAGATCATAGGCAATGGCTTCGTTGTCCATTAGATGAAGAGACGATTCGCCTTCGGAGTGAACAGGATAGATGGCAGTCACCTCAAAACCAGCATTCAAAATACCCTCGAGCAGTGCCTGCCACGCAGAATCCTCGGCATGATGAAACGTGAAGGCCATAATGCCGGAATCTTTGAGAACCCGATGAGCTTCAGAAAAGACTTTGGATAGATCTTCCCCAAATTCTTTATCACCCTTTCCTCGAAGCTTATTCTTTATGACTTCCTCTACCGTTGGAACTCGTTCCGGGAGGAAATGCGGATAACGCTCCTTCATTGCGATCCTCAACCAGGCGTAATAGAAGTCCGACAATTCCGCGTAGTTCACATTATCCGAATACGGGGGATCTGTGATCACGATGTCGGCGGATTGCGCGGGGAGGTGACTTAGATCCTTGCTCGACTGAGCAAACAATTCAGCACTCTCCCTATGGGGCAAAAATATCGGGTCTTCATGTCGCACTTCACGAATACGTTTGTCTCCTTCGTTCCGATAGACAACATCCGAAGTGTTATGCGCAAAAGCCACCCCTGTCCGCGATTGCCAAAAACGTCTAAGAAAACTTCCCATTCCACCGGCGGATAGCCCCCAGACGTTCTGTTCGCAAATCGTCATTTTCGGCTGGTAATCATGGCGCGCAAAAACACCCTGAACGGTTTGGCCTCCGGCCGAATCACGACTTGCCATGTATCGCGAAAAAACATTGTTTGTGTCAGTGGTTCCCGACACACAGAGCAACAGTTGCTCGCGTGTCCTCTGATCGTTCTCACATAACGCAGCCTCCAACAATGTACTCAGCGCCAACAACTGACGCGGACTGAACATCTGGCGCCAGTAAAGGTAGTGATGCTCCAGTAAACGGCCTGTCTCCTGCCCAGATGGCACTTCGCTCTTGGGATACGGCAGTGCCTCCTTATTCTTATTCCATAGGGCTTCGATTTTCTGATAATGAGTCGAATCTTCCGGTGCATGCCGAGTATAGAATTTTCCCCTTTGTTTCCAGACCAAGTTCTTCGTATGTGAAATGTAGGGGCCAGCGTAAGTCGCATCAATGGGCAGGGATTCTTCAACCCCTTCCGTGTCTTCATCGCTGGTTGGTTTGGGTGTCTCGAATAAATCCTGATGTCGAGTCTCTCGGTTAGCCGGATCATTCACATGATCGCAGCACGGCGCGTAGACTTGCATGGCGTAAGCGGCGGTAGGCAAAAGTTGATCATCGGGTAGTGAGCGGATGGACTCGATGACCTTGTCTGTGCGTCCACAATGCGGGCAGAGGAACTCGCCTTTGGCGGACATGTTGCCTGCAAACGGATCGAATTCGTTGCCAGACGGGCTTTTCACCCGCGTCCCCGGTTCGAGATCGCCACGCCACTGGAAGACTTCCTCGGTTTGCGGGCAGAGCAAAACCTTGAGCGGCACTTTCTTACGGTCGAGAGTGCGGCGTTTCTTCGATGTCCCTCCTTCACTAACAGGCATTTTGGGCCGAACGATCTCATAACAGTGCGGACAACACACATGTCCAGCCGGTAGAGTACCCCACCGAACCGCGGCTTGTACACCGTCGGACTCACCTTGACTCACGAAAATTCCGCCATCAGGATGGGCATAGGTCCAGCGTGCACTGCCCTTGCCGTTGGAGTTCCGCGGGCTGTGAAGCATCGCACGAGGATCATCGATCAAGGTGGCTGGCTCGATCTCCCAAACGAAGTTTTTCTTGCACTTGGGACAGGAGCAGTCTGGATAAAAGCGTATGCTCGGGCTTTTGGCGGCCACGACATAGTCAGAAAACAAAGGGACCTGCTTGCGGCAGGTTGAACTTGTACAGATCGCGGATTTAGCCCAAAAGGTATAGATAGTATCCGACTTCGGCACACCGCACACTTCTTCAGCCATCCAAGGCGGTGCGGTCTTATACAGGTCGAGCAAGGTTTCTTGTACAGGTTTCCCCGACCAGGGAACGATGCGGTTCGACAGTCGGTTAAACGCTGCATCCAGTTCGCCAAGGTCCACGGGCTCGACCTCGGTCTTAACGATAAACCAAGCCACCGGATTAAGATCAATACCAACCACCTTGCAACCGAGACGTGTGGCCTCGACAACTGTCGTGCCGCCGCCCATGAACGGATCAAGCACCACCTTGCCGTTGGTATCAGGATCGCGGGAATGATCCTTATAGAATTCCTCCATAATATTCGTGCCGGCAGGTTTGAGAGCACCGAGCAGAATTGCACGAAAGACACATGAAGCCCGGCGGGCAAACCACTTGTGCATCTGGTAGATTGGCTTGAATGCATTACGTTCCGGCGTGGCCAACCGATTGATCTCTACTATTGGAAAATCCTCTTCGATGGCGCGTTTCATGGTGCTGTGCGAATCTTCCTGGGCTTGGACTGGACTTGGTAAGGTTCGGCCGTCTCGGCGATCTGGAGCAATTCATGAAGTTTGGCCAGCAGCAGGTTGCGGTCGGGCAGTTTAGTCTCATACTCAGCCACCAGCGCCGGTGAGAGTGTACGGTTGAGGGCATACTCAACGACCTCGCGGTCTTTGCTCTTGCACAACAACACGCCCACACTGGGATTCTCATGCGGCTTGCGCACATCGCGATCCAAGGCCTCCAGATAGAAGGAGAGCTGTCCGAGATAGCCGGGCTTAAAGTCATCAATCTTGAGTTCAAACGCCACCAAGCAACGCAGTTCACGGTGGTAGAAAAGCAAATCAAGCAGGAAGTCCTTGCCGCCCACCTGGAGACGATACTGCTCTCCAACAAAACAGAAGTCGCGCCCCAGTTCGAGTAGGAACCTCTTGAGATTTCTGACCAGACCCTTCTGGAGATCGTGCTCGTCAAAGGGTTCCGGCAGGTCAAGAAAGTCTAGCAGATATGAATCCTTAAAGACTTGCGGCGCAGCTGGATATAATTGTGTCAGCACTGCTGACACTTTTGCCGGAGCGAGGATCTGCCGCTCAAACAGGCAGGCATCTATTTGACGTTCCAATTCCCTTGTCGACCACTGTTCGCGGTGTGTCATCTGAAGATAGAACTCGCGTTCTTCCGGGCGCTTGCACTTGGACATGATCGTCAGGTTCTGCGTCCAAGACAATTGTCGCAGCAGTGCCGCGACTTTCTCATCAGTACGGTAGAGGGCATGGAATTGGCGCATTCTAAACAAGTTGCTTCGGGTGAAACCCCTGATGTCGGGGTGGCGAGAAGCGATGAAGGCGGCGAGTTGGGACACCACACCATCACCCCATTGGGCGGATTCGAGTTTTCGGATGATATAGGCGCCGACGTTCCAGTAGAGATCGGAGAGAACCGTGTTGGCGGCCTGAAAGGCCCGTGCCTTTGCCGTTTGGATCATACCGACGACTTCGAGGAAATCGGCCTCGTGCTTCTGTGGGCGCGCTGTAGGATAGCGTATCGCCTGTGGCGATTTTGCATTCTTTCCAGTTGCGCTTTTTTTTGTCATCGGTGTTTTCATATCACTTTTACGACAACAGATCCTCCGGTCGATAGACAATAACCCCCTGGATCGCGTCAAACGATTTGTCGGCTGTCGCGATTTCATGAATACCGAGGCGTTTTGCCACGGCCAGATTAAGAGCATCGTTGGTGAGCAGACCACGTTGTTCCTGGATTTCGAGCGCGACGAGGAAGTCCTCGGGGCGTACCGTTTCGACCGTCAGACCACCGTCGAGCAAATCGCGCACATCCTGGGCGTAGGTGGAGAGTTGGCGCACAAATTCGGGTTTTGCGGAGAGCAACCGGCTGGGATTGCCACCTGTGAGGCCACGCTGCTGGGCCTCTTGCGTCATGCGGCGATGTGCGATCTCGGCCAGTACAACCGTGCTAATGGTCCCCTCGACACTCCCTGATTCGCAACGCGCCAAAAAGGCCCGGCATTGGCGTGACCGATGCTGGATGGCATAGAGCACGATGTTGGTATCCACGAAAACGCGGCTGCCGTTGATAATATCATCAAGGTTCATTGGTCGAAAAAGTCCTCTTCCATACTAATACGGAACTGTTCATCGGTGATGCGCAACGGATCACGCTCCAGCAGGCGGGCCAATCCAGTCTTGCGTCCGCGTCCCGGACGGGATCGGTGCAGATAGTCGGCAATCGCAGTCTGGACAATCTCGCCAATTGCACGGTGCTCCGTGGCTGAAGCAACTTTAAGTTGCCCATAAACGGTGTCGTCCAACTGGGTACCAAATTTCACTTTCATAGTGTAACTCCCAAATCTGCTTTCATTCCCGCTCCAGTTCAATCCACGGCACAAGCACCTCCATCAGGGAGAAGCCGCCATGCTGATAAATCTTGCGAGATGCCGGTCCCTGAGATTTGGCGCGAAGCCGTCCACGCAACATGGCCGTACGGGTCGCCGGCAATATCTGCAGGTCGGGATGCCAGGCGGGCAGGGTTTCGTTTAAGCCACATTCCTTGGAGCGCGCCTGGCCCAACAGGGCTGCGGCATCGGATTCACGCGTGGATTCCAGTGAAGCCCCAAAGAAAATATAGCCGTGATCCGCCGTCACCACGATGGGCATTCCCCGGGGAATGGCCTGCACAGTGCATTTCCAAAGCACGGGAATATGGTCTTGATGAAAAGTCGAAAAAAGCTGTTCGGAACGCGCCTCATCGTTAAAGAAAAGGCGATCTGGATAGGAGGACCAGACCAGCAGACTGCGGCCCGAGGGGAAAACCTCACGCGCATTCGGTTGCTCCAGATAAAAGGCCTCGATATTCTTTTCAGCAAGCTCCCGGCGCCCCTTGAGCCGTGAGGGACCGATACGGGTCCCGATAACCCGCTGCTCCACAAAGTCGACCGTTTCCGTCGGCAGCGATGTCGCGGTAATTCCGACAGACTTTACCTTGAATCCTGTGATTTCGGCCATTTTCAGCAGGAGGGGCAACTCACGAATTGAGAGCCCATCGAACACGACCGCAGCCCGCGGCGATTCCAAGGGGAGCGGAGCGTCAATGCCCAGCCACGATTTCAACGTTGGCGATTCCCGGGAGTCGGCTTCCAGTTCATCCCAAACCGCCAGAGCCCCTGAGGCAAGCGCTTCTTCCAAGCGGGTCACCGCTTCCTCCCCTTTGCGAAGATAGGATTCAGCGTCGTTGGCATCATAGCGCGCCCGTGACCAGATCACGTCGTTAAGCCACTTCTTGATTGCAGGCAGTCGGGGCCCTTCAGAACATAAGGATAAAGGATCGTAGTGAAGGTCAGTCATTGGCGGCCCTTCCCTTCTTGTGCAGCCCGCAGACGCAAGGTCACACGGCAAGCGCCGGGAGTGAAGTCGGGTAGGCGCTCGACAAACTCCTCTACCTGTGCCTTCGTAAAATTGCCTGCGAATCCAATAGATGCTTCGCCGGCAAAAGCACCACTTCCGGTAAGCGAGCCGCGCAGAAAGGCTGGCAAAGACGCGATGTCCAGTTGCCGTTCGTCATAGGTCAGCGCAAAACGGACGCTCACAGCGGTCTTGCCTGGCGCCATCTCCAGAAGGCGGGCCACCTCCTGGCGAATCTGTTGCCGGGTGCGAAGAAAGCCCGTCGAAACCTGTTCGATGCTTGCGCCATCAGAAGCCGGCTGGTCATCCGGCTGCTGTAATCCATCCCCATCATCGCTGCCAACCTTCGCCGGCGCAGTCTGCGCACGCGTGGGCGATTGCACCGTGGTCGACCCCGGGCCTCCGGAAACGGCCTCAAAAGGCTCAGAGATCACCGCTTCGGAAATCTGATCACCGGTGAGCGAGGGGCGTTTCCCGCAAACATCCTTGGCGGGATGCCGCAGGCCGAGTACTGAACCCTGCTCGACAAGCGCTGAGATCGCCTCCAGGAACACGCTATGGCTTGTCAACACGGGGAAACCGGGAGTATTGCGATAATCCACCTCCACCTGCCCCACTTTGCGCCCCATGAAGGAGGCTATGTGTTCGGCGATGTGCTCCTGAACCAACGCGACAGGATATAGATTACGGGAGAGGTGCTGAATAATCTGCTCACGTGTTGCCGCCGGGGGGAGGTTCTCGGGCTGCATCTTGAAATCGGCGTCAGAGGTTCCGTAATCCAGAATCTGCACATATGCAAAATTCGTCTTCTTAAGATAGTCCGTTGCGTGTCGCTTATCCTCGCCGCCAATCCTGGAAAACTCCGCGCTACGGGTCGCATCTCCTGCCGTACGGGCGAGATAATCCGCAGCGATCCAACGTTTGGAATAGGCCAGCAGCGAATCGTTATTATGGAGGTTCACTTTCTCGTCCCGGGGCTCGATCAACACAACGGTGTTTCGGCGCTTGAGACCGAAATATAGCCGGCGGACATCCTCTTTCCCGAGGCATCGCGGGGATGCCACGAGGCGAATGTCCGAATAAGACCGGTTTTCCACAGCTTGCTGGGTGAGCACCGGATCGGAGAATACAACCAGATCGGAATCACGCAGAACGTCAGTGGCCCACCACGAGGCAACCTTTTCCCACGCTTCATCATCCGCCACGCTGAGTGAGCGCAGATTGACTTTGGAATGGGCATTTTCCTTTGAGTCGAAAAAGAGGCTCCCCGCGCGTTCGTGAAAGAACGACCCGTATTTCTTGAAACTTGTCAGAGTGAGGCCAAACGCATTGTAATCTGATTCGGGTCCGATAATTTGCCGGGCCAGTTCGTTCTCTGAAATGCCCTGCTCCTTTGGAGAGGGCGCCAAACTCGCAAGCAGCACGGCAGAGGCGATTTGATCGGCAAACGAGTGCTTGCGCAGTTCGCGAAGATTCGCCTCTGCACACGCAAGCAGATTCTGCGCAGGGTCGAGATCGGCAAGCCAACTCCGCATTTCCTGATCGAGGATACTGGCATCGGCGAGTGAGATGAGATCGGCAGTTTCGCACCGCGCACGTACTAGCGCGGCCAGGAAACCAAGGGCACCACGGGTGCCCTGAAAGCCGCCTCGTAACGTGCGGATACGCTCCAAAACCACGGCGAGCACCTCGGGCATAAAGGGAAACGAGAGCCTGAAATCATCGGCATAGTCAGGAGGAACAACAATTCCGAAACGACGCCAGGTGTTGATATAACTTTGAACGATGGCATCAATCTCGGGTGACGCATCGAGGGGACTCTTCGTGAAAAGGCGATGAAAGAGGATATTGCGGCGGTCGCCTGGATCCTGGAAACGAAGTTCCACGCGGGCCACTCGCTTGAGCGTCAGCCCAGGCTCAATCCCTCCGTCATAGATCGACGCCACCAAGGCAATATTGGATCCGGCGCGATTCGATTCCTCGGAAAGCATTTGCAGAAAATTAAGATTCTGTTGCTGAAGTGCGGGATTCGGAATGGCGCGAACGCCACTCTCCAGTTCGTCCAGAATCAGAACAAGTTTACGATCTCCAAGGGCGGCCCGGAATTCGTCGATGCTGGGAGGACGATCCGCAGGGAATACCAGTTTAAGTTCATCCGCGATCACACCCCACAGGGATTCCAATGGAAAATCCGTAAACTTGCGCCAAATGACCCGCGTTTCAGCAGGCAAAGAGAAGGTCAATTCATTCGCCTGCAACCAGTCTTGAAGTTCGCCAGCATGATTGGCCAGGTGGAGCGCCACCAGCAATACATGCGACTTTCCCTCACCCTTGTGTCCTTCAGCGAGAAATAAACCAGTCTCCGCCTCAGACGAGTTCAGCCGCCGATGCAGCCCAGTCACGAGTCTCCGGATTTCTCCCGAAACGTAGGTAGACGCAAAAAAGTCCTTGATCCGAGCTTCCAAGGCGCGTTTTTTTGGATCACTGACACGCTCAATGTCGATTACGCCTTGAAGCCGACCAGCCAGAACTTCTTTCCGAGGTTGTAGAAGTTGTTTAATCATGACTGCATGATGCATAATTTTTCTAGAAGCGTCAAGAAATCTTTTTATAGACAGAATATGCAAACTGCAAAGTGAATGTCGGGATTTCCATTGGATATTCCTTGTTCGTTATTGGATATTACGTAGCGGGCTTAGCGCTTCACGCGTTCAATGGCCGCGAGTTTGTCGCCGACAAACTCAAGCTTCAGGAAGGGATAGTCCTCATACCAACCCCGGTTGACCCACAGCGTGTCGTATGAGTGACGAGGGCGTCCAGCACGATCCCGGTACCAATACCCCGTATTCATGGGCTCATAACTGCTGATATAGCGGGAATTCATATAGACCCAGATTTCAACTTCACCGTTTTCCGTGATCCGGGAATGAACCTGACGGGGCTGGCCGAGCGCCAGTCGGACCATATCCCTGCTATATCCCATTTCAATCACACCCTCCTGCACCTTGGCTTGAATTTCCGGCGCAAAGGTCGCAAACAGTTGTGGCTCCTTTTTAATCCGGCTACCGGGCGTACTGACACACCCGGCCGCCAAAATCAAAAACCCCAATACTGACAAAATACTGATACAAATTTTCATGTATTCCCATCCTGATTTACGATTGAACTCCATGCTACACCCACATCAGCGGCACATGGCAGGCGGCCCATACAATGTACCGCCACATGGGTTGGAACCGGCTTCCCCGGCTCAATACAGTAAAATATATTCCCTTCGCAAGCGTGTTGACCATCACCGCCAGCAACAGCGCCTGCAACATCAGGCGACCGGAAAAGGTTCCCTGAACAAGCGACAAGACAAAGGGATCCACATCAACGACGCCGGACAGAATGCCCAACCCCAACACTCCCGCCTGCCCGAAATATTCCTTCGCCAGCGCCACCCCCACCTTGATCAACACAAACATCAACCCAAACCCCACGGCCACCCGGATTTCAACAGGATTCTGAATGGAAGTTAACTCACCCGGCGCATTCCCGGCCATGGTCCCCTTGCGAACCGTCAGGGCCAACAACAGCCCCACCAGACACAAGGCCTCCATTCGCCAATCCAGATTCAATGAAAATCCACCCCCGAAAACGGCGATCAGCACCAGCAACCTCACATACATGACACTGCTGGCCAGCAGGCTCGCCTGCAACGCCGCACCCGCATAAACCGGCACCTCACGCGCCAATCTACCGGTCGCCACGCTCACCGCCGTACTGGATGCAATCCCCCCCAGCAACCCGGAGATCGGCAACCCCAACCGGGCCCCAAGTTTCTTCGACAGAATGTACCCTCCAAACCCGATCGCCGACACCAGCACAACAATCTGCCAGATACGGGCGGGATTGAGATGATAGGGCGTAAACTCCGCATTGGGCAGGGCCGGATAAATCACCAGCGCCAGGAGCATGAATTTCAAGGTGGCCAAAAATTCATTGCGATTCAGACGCGCCACATAACTCTCCAGCGCGGATTTTTCTGAAAGCAGGATCGTGTTCACAACTCCCAATGCGATCGGCAGTCGCACATCCGCCAGCAACGAAAGCACGCCGATCATGTAGGTCACAAGCACCGACACCTCGCTCGTAGCCCCAAAGCGACCCATTTTAATTTTCTGGATATAGGCCACCACGGTCAGCGCCGTGACCGCCATCAGACCCGCCGGCAGAAGCCATGGCATTCCATTGGCAAAAAACCAGGCACAGGCAAACCCGAACAGGCTTACAATCGGAAACGTGCGCACTCCGCCAAAGAAAAACGGGGCATGCTCTTTGCGACCGGTCTCACGCTCCAGCCCGATCAGAAATCCCATGGCCAACGCCACCAGAAACCGAAGGCCAAGCGTCCATTCGAACGGAAAGGTCATCATGCCGCCTCCAAACATCTTAAACCCGGAATTCCGCCATCAACACCGTGTGGTCTGACGGCTTATCCGCCAGACGGGGAGCAAGATCAATTCCAGCCCCTGCAGACTTTGCGGCCAGCGCCCGGGATGCCATGACAAAATCAATTCGCCAGCCCAACCCCCGCTTCACCGCATCCCGTTGCCGGTAATCAAAGAACGTATACTGCCCCGCTTCAGGATGATACTTGCGAAACACATCCTCAAAACCCCAGTCTACCGTTTTGGCAAATGCCTGTCGGACATCCACATGATAGCACACATGGTTCGCCTGCTGTTCAGAATTATGGATATCAATAGGCGTCGGCGCCACATTGCAGTCCCCCACCCAAACCACCTGATCCAAGGGCGTGAAGCGCCGTTCAATATAGTGCCGCAACCGCTCAAGCCATTTGATCTTATAGCGGTACATTTCGTGCTCAATGTCGCGTCCCTGCGGAACGTAAGTATTGATCACATGCAGCGGTCCGATTTTCGCATACGCCAATCGCGTCTCGTCCGCCGGCCCGCCGTCATCCAGCCCGAACCGCACTCCCTCCGGCTCACGCAGGGCCAACATAGCCACGCCATTGTAGGATTTTTCGCCCCTGAAAACAACGTGATAGCCAGCCTCCCGGATCGGCTCCACAGGGAAATCCGCATCCACGACCTTCGTCTCCTGCAAGGCCATCACATCCGGCCGGTTCGTTCGCAGCCACTCGAGCAGGATCCCCATCCGTGACCTGATCGAATTGACATTGAACGTCGCAATTTTCATGGGACCTCAAGCTCGCCCGTAAACACATAGACGGCGGGACCCAGAAGGGTGACATCCCTGGCGCCGTCAGCGGTCAGGGTGTAATTCACCTCCAACACATCGCCCCCGGCACAGGTGATTTTCACCGGCGGCTTCACCCAGCCCATCCGTCCGGCAATCAGGCCTGACGCAACAATACCGGTGCCACACGCCAGGGTCTCCGCCTCCACCCCGCGCTCATACGTCCGGATGCGCAAAGAATCAGGGCCGGTAACATGAATAAAATTCGCATTGGTTCCCTTGGGCGCGAAATCCTTATGATAACGGATGGCAGCTCCGGTTTTGGCGACATCTTCCTCATCCAAATGCTCCAGAGGCATCACCACATGGGGTACGCCGCTGTTCACAAAGCCATAAGGTCGTTTTACGCCATCGAGATCAAGCAACTGATTCAAACGCCAATCCTTCGGGATGGTCATCCCTAACCGGACCCGATCCCCTACCATTTCGGCGGCAATGATCCCTGCGCCGGTTTCAAAAATCATTACG
Organism: bacterium; assembly: GCA_037141135.1. Lineage (GTDB taxonomy): Bacteria > Verrucomicrobiota > Kiritimatiellia > CAIKKV01 > CAITUY01 > JAABPW01. The sequence goes on from JBAXDB010000016.1 coordinate 17,180, forward strand.
GCCGGCGCCACCTTGAGATCATAGGCCAGGCGGGCCACACATCGCGCCCCATTGCCGCACATGTCCACTTCACTCCCATCTGGATTGAAAAACCTCATGGTGAAGTTGGCTTGCGAAGAAGGTTGGATCAGAATAATCCCCTCACAACCGACCCCCGTGCGTCGCGTCCCGATGGTTTCCAGCCAAGCCCGGTTTTTCACAGGAGCCGTCAGCTTACGATCATCAATCAGGACAAAATCATTTCCAGCTCCATGCATTTTCCAGAACGGGATCTTCATTTTTTAACTCCTTCACTTTCCATACACGCATCAGGTCCGTCAGTATCTTGGCGGACTCCCTCAATACAAGATCTTTTTCCAACGCCTTGGCCGCCGCCCCTTCGCCCTCTGCATCCGTGTCGCCCAGGGCTTCATCCTGGGCCTTATCCAGAATTTTCTCTTCTTGTGCCAGCGCAATACGGTCCTTCAGATTTAACGAAATTTCGGACATCGCCTGATGATTTTTGATTCGTTCTATCACCTCGTGCTGCGCCGCAAACCGGTGGTCCTTGGCGCGCCGGGCCTCAGAAGTCGATTTCAATTTCGGAACAATCCCTGAAAGATCCTGCACTGGACTGTAGCGCGCCATACTGATCACGGTCCATGGAATCGCATGGGGAAGATATTCCTCGCCCACCTCCAGCACATCCAGCACGGAAGGAATCCGGATATCCGGCACGACCCCTTTCAACTGGGTGGAGCCCCCCGCCACCCGATAGAACGAATGGGTTGTCACCTTGATCGAGCCAAGGGCGGCTTTGCGCTCATCCAGGGGCTGCCACGACTGGACGGTCCCCTTCCCATGGGTCTTCGAATCGCCCACAATCACCGCACGTCCGTAATCCTGTAGCGCGGCTGCCAGGATTTCGGACGCCGAGGCACTCCGCCGGTTCACCAGCACCACCAAAGGTCCGCGGTATAATACATCCGGATCAGGGTCCTGAAGCACTTGCACGCCCCGGCTTTCACGAACTTGAACAACCGGCCCGGAGGCAAAGAAAAGACCCGTCATTTCAACGGCCTCTGCCAGCGACCCTCCCCCGTTATTCCTCAGATCCAACACAATTCCATCAACTTTTTTAGCCTTCATGTCAGCAATGAGGCGCGCAACATCCCGGGTGGAACTCTTAAATTCCGCACCCCCGCTGCTCCGGTTTTTCATGTCCGCGTAAAAAGCCGGCAACCGGATCACCCCCACTTGATTCGTCACCCCCTCGTCGCCCATCACGGTGATCGTCTCGCCCTTGGCCTCCTGGTCTTCCAACTTCACTTCATCGCGCACCAGCGTAATCTTCGTGGTTCTCGCCCCGGTAATGTCAGACGCAGGTATGACGGTCAACGTCACCTTGCTTCCCTTCTTACCGCGAATGATTCCGACCGCCTTGTATAAGGGCCAGTGCAGAATATCAACGGACTCTCCCTTGTCCTGCGCCACGCTTATGATTTTGTCACCGGGCTTGAGGCGTCCATCGCGGGCCGCCGGACCGCCTGGAATGATCTTCTCTACCTTCGCCGCGCCATCTTCGCTCTGCAGCAGGGCCCCGATGCCGCCCAGCGACAACTTCATCCCGATCTCAAAGTCATCACTGGAACTGGGCGTCATATAATCGGAATGAGGGTCATAGGCCTGGGTAAAGGACGTGAAATAACGCTGGAGCACAAAGTCCGCGTCGCTATCTTCCAATACCATCAGGAACTGCTTATATCGCTTTCTAAAAAAAACTTCCGGACTCAGCTGCGCATCCGCATCGGAGGCCCGACCCACCACCGCCCCGTTCGTGGCCGCGGCATCATTTTTTACGGCGTCAGCATCCGCCTTGGCGACCCCATTGGTTTTCTCGCTATCCGCCAATTCCTTGGCCACCAACCGCGCCACATACTCATTCTTCACCTTTTTGCGCCAGAGCTCATTCCATTCCGCCTCATTGGCCGGCCAGGGAACGTCCTTTCGTTTCCAGGTGTAGGTTTCCCGGGTTGTGCAATCAAAGCCTTTCCCGATGAGCACATCGGCATATTCAACCCGGTTCCGCACACGCTCCTTGTAGCGTTCAAAAATCCGGAATGCCAGCGACACATCCCCCTTATGCAGGCGTTCAACCTGTGAGGCCGCTTCCCGTGTGAATTCCGCGATATCGGACGCCAGGAAAAAGGTGCGATCGTAATCCAGCATGGCGATATATAGCGTCATGGCATTAGTTGCAATCCCCTCATCCAGAGGCTGGTGTGACAAATGCAATTGGGGCATCACCTTCTCGAAACATTTTGCCACCTCAGCCGCCTGTGCGCCAGGCTCCATGGTTTTCGACGCCGCACAAGCCGGCGTGGCGCTACACCACATCCACCCGGCAAGGGTCATGGCCCCCAGCCCGAGCATGATCACGCCCCCTGCAATCGCAATTCCACGTTTTATCGTCATGAGCCCCCTGCCTCCTTCACATTCACCACACAACCGTCTTTCATGCGGATAATACGATCGCACCGGTTGGCCACTTCATCATTATGCGTCACTAATATCAAGGTATGCCGGCGCTCCCGCGTCATGGCAAACAAACATTTTAAAATCGCTTCGCCGGTTACACTATCCAAATTTCCGGTCGGCTCGTCCGCCAATACCAGTTCCGGCTCATTCATCAGCGCCCGGGCCAGTGCCACCCGCTGTTGCTCTCCTCCCGACAACTCCAGGGGCGTGTGCCCCAACCGGTCAGATAATCCGACTTGCTCCAGCAAGGACTCTGCCCGTCGGCGGTGCTCGGCGCGCTGGCGCCGCATGATCCACAGCGCCATCGTCGGCAGCAACACATTCTCCAGCACATCCAATTCCGGCAACAGGTGATAGGATTGAAATACAAACCCGATATGGCGCGCCCTGATCAGCGTCCGCTCACGCGGCGTCATCTGGTACACCGACTGGCCCTTAAACCAGACCGCTCCCTCCGTCGGTTGATCCAAGCCGCCCAGGGCATGCAGGAGCGTACTCTTGCCCGCACCACTCGGGCCAATAATGGCAACCGTTTCCCCGGGCTGCACCACCACCGAGACCTTTTTCAAAACCGTAAGGGGTCTTCCCCCCATCAGGTAGGTCTTGGTGATCGCTTCCGCTTTAACTATGACTTGGTCACTCATGCCGCAATGCCTCAACAGGATCCAACCGCGCTGCACGCCAGGCGGGGATCAGACCGGCCAGGGTACAGATCAACACCACCGAACCAGCCACCACAATGACATCCAACGGCGCTGTCCGCGAAGGAATCTCACTCAGCCGGTACAGCTCTTTGGGAAACAATTCCAGGTTGAACGTATCGGACATCCAACGGAGCAAATCATTCCGGTAATGCAGCACCAGCAAAGCCGTTCCCACCCCGGACAAGGTTCCCACCATGCCCTCGATCCAGCCCTGCCAGAAGAATATCCGCATGATACTGCCCGAGGGAAACCCTATTGCCTTGAGCAAACCGATCTCACGGGTTTTCTGGACTGTCACCGTGATCAAGGTGTTGGTGATTCCAAAGGCCGCCACAATGGTGATGAATATCAAAAGAAAAAACATCATATTCTTTTCAACCCTGAGCGCACTGAAGATCTGGCGGTTCTGCTCCATCCACGTGGTCACAAAATAGTCCGTCCCCAGTTGCGCCCGGATCTGTCGCGCAACCTCCTGGGCACGATAGGGATCTTTGGCCATCAGCCGGATCGCCCCGACTCCTCTTTCAAACCCGAACAGAGTCCGGGCCTTCTCGCTCGAGCAGAATACAAAACCTGAGTCATACTCCCACATCCCCACTTCGAAAATACCCGCCACCCGGAATTCCTCAGGCAGGGTAATTTCGTCTTTGTTCACAAAACTGGCGGGAGAATTTATTAGCAGTTTATCACCCAACCCCACCCCGATACGCCGGGCCAGATCAGCCCCCATCACCACATCCTGCCCCTTCACACTGAACTTGCCATGTTTCACGCTGGCAGGAATTTGACTGACGGCGCCTTCACGCACCGGATCAATGCCGCGTAAAACAGGAGTATAGATGGCACGTCCATGTTGAACCACCACCTGCCCCTCGGTGGAAGGCGCGACGCCGGCGACGCCGTCCAACCGGGCCAGCTGCCGCATCACATCCTCTTCATCTGTCACCCCACCCGCGGACGTCACCGTCAGATGCGCATTAAAACCGAGGATCTTCTCCCGCCACATATCATCAAACCCGGTCATCACCGACAAAACGATGATCAGGACGGCCACACCAAGCAATACCCCCAGGACCGAAATGATCGTAACCACCGAGAAATAGGTCCGCTTCGGCTTCAGGTACTTCAGCGCAAGAAATAGGGAAAAGGGCATCATAACGAAATCTCAGATCTCATATTTCAGATTTCAGATCTTCCCTCGGCTTCAACTGGGGGAACAAGATCACATCACGAATCGCCTCACACCCGGTCAACGTCATGACGAGGCGGTCAATCCCGATGCCCATCCCTCCCGCGGGCGGCATCCCATGCTCCAAAGCCGCCAGAAAATCCTCATCCACTTTCTGGGCATCTTCGCCGGCTTGCGTTTCAAACCGCCGACGCTGCTCAAGGGGATCATTTAACTCAGAATACCCTGGAGCGATCTCCTTGCCGCCGATCACCAGTTCAAACACATCCACCACTGAAGGGTCATCCTCGCAGCGCTTCGCCAGCGGCACCAGTTCCGCGGGCAACCGCGTGACAAAAGTCGGGTTCTGAAGCGTTTTTTCGATCAACTTGGAATAGACCTCCTGGGTGATCTCATCTGTGCCCCAAGCCGGATCGACATACAAGGCATGCGCTTCCGCCTTGAGCCGCATGGCCTGTTTATCGAGTGAAAACCAATCCGATCCCATACGCTCCATAACCAGATCGCGATACGCCACCTCGCGCCAGGGCCGCGTAAGATCAATGGGTGCCTCCTGGCTCCCCACCACCAGGGTGCCCATCACCGTCTGGGCAACCTGCGTAATAAGTTCCTCGGCCAATTCCTTCATGCCCCGCATATCAGAATAGGCCTCATAAATCTCCATCATCGTAAACTCGGGATTGTGGGTGCGGGAAAGTCCCTCATTCCGGAAATTCCGATTGAGCTCAAACACCTTGTCAAAGCCCCCCACCAGCAGCCGCTTAAGATACAACTCCGGCGCAATACGCAAATACATGGTGCAATCCAGAGCCCCGTAATGCGTGCTGAACGGCTTGGCCGTCGCACCCCCGGGCTGTGGCTGCATCATGGGCGTTTCCACTTCCTGGAATTGACGCGCACCGAGCTGGTTTCTGATTTCACGGACAATCTGGATGCGCTTGTTAAAGACTTCCCTAACCCCCGGGTTGGCGATCAGGTCAAGGTACCGCTGCCGATAGCGCTGGTCGGTGTCTTTCAAACCATGCCATTTTTCTGGCAGCGGCAACAGCGCCTTGGACAGCATGGTCCATTGCGCAATCTTAAGGGTCGGCTCTCCGGTACGGGTGGTGAATAATGCCCCCTCAACCCCCACATGATCCCCGAGATCGAGCAATTTGAACGCCTCAAAGGCATCATCGCCAATCACGCTTTTTTGCGCATAGATCTGAAAGCGATCGGAACCATCCCGAAGATCTGCAAAAATGCTCTTCCCCATATCGCGAAAGGTGGTGATCCGGCCGGCCATGGAAACCTGCTTATTCTCCTCGAAGCCCGCGCGGATTTCTGCAAGTCGCCCCGTGCGCTTAAAGGCCCGCCCAAAGGGCGTAACCCCCCTGCCAATCAAGGCCCCCATATTCGACTTGCGCTGTTCCACAAACTCATTATCAACATGTTCCGCCATGACGATCACTCCCTGCTTTCAAGCTTCTCCACCACCTTGGGGGCACTCTTTTCTTTTTCAACCGACGGCAGCGGCAACTCAGCAGCCTTTTCGTCTTCCCCCTCAAACAGCGAATCTATTTTGCGCGCACCCGGGGGCGGTACAAATTCAAAGGTATCGGCCGGCAGCACTCCGTCCACCACCCAGCCGGAAAACCGGTTCACTACCATCATTTTCGCCCCTTTGGGCGGAGTCGGCTCGCCGGTCATGCCGGAAAAACTCTTCGCCATATCGCTCAAAACCTGAATCACAACCGGCTTGGGACCGGTACTCACCCACATATCCCAGTCGAACTGATCCTGCACAAACCGCACATGATCACATTCAACCCCATCAACACGTTCTTTGCCGGCATAGGTTGCCGATGCCACCCCATCCATGATGGCGGCATAGATATCATTCACCAGCAGGTTATCCACAAACAGCATATTGCCCGCCATCGGACCGACCCCTTCCGCCAACTGCTCTACCAATTTTGGAGCCTCCCGCTCCTCAAACCGATTCAAACTCAACGCATAAATATACAACTTTTTCCCGTTGCATACCACTGTGTTGCCAGTCATCCCCCGCACATAGCGCAACGCAAGTTTATTTGGTTTTTCTGCGGCAAGATCGTATACCGCGGAGATTTCCTGCTTCATGCCCTCCATCTCCGTGTTGACCTGCAGGGAAACCGTACATTTGAATGATCGAGCTGACTGCAGATACGCCGCCATCCCCATCAAAACTTTTCCCACCTGCGGATCGGGAGCCGCCAGCGGGGCCACGCCCATCACTCCCGGCATATTGGTGCTCACAAGGTTTGTTGAGGCCGCATTGGTCTCCACGGAGGTCGGAACCGGAGCCACAGGAGCATTGGTTTTAGACTCCCCAGCCAGAGCGGGCACCACACCCAGCAACGCCATCACCATGAATATTTTTTTCATAAAACCTCATCATCTTGTTATCTGCAAAAACGGCAACTGAATGACCCCGGGACTCTCGACAAAATCGCGCAGGCACAGGTGCATATCCTCCCCCGGCATGGGAATATATTTTCCGCCCGCCGTCGCCAGCACGGTTTGCCGGGCATCCACGATCCGCCCTTCTGTCTCGACCAGCCGCGATTTGGCCCGGGAAATCCACCCTTCCACGCGAATCTTCTGCCCCACCACAATCGGCTTCTGCAACCGCACGGTCAACTCTGCCGCCACGCTGGCTCGCTTGAAAGTCAAAATGGCGGCCCATGTCATGACTTCATCCAACAGCGTCATGGAGATGCCGCCATGCATCAGATGGCGATATCCCAGATCAGCTTCACGGGGCACATGGGTCAGGACAATCCGGTCTTCTTCCACACAGGAGCGCCCCCGCAACCCATGCGGATTATCCTCACCGCACACGAAACACGTCTTCGTCCAGGGCAGCGTTCCTTCCGTGTACTCCCAAGTCCTCATGGTTCAAAACAACTCCGCCGGCTTGATCCCACCCAGTGACACCAGAACCCGCCCGGCCCCACGTCGCTGGATGGCATTGAACAATTCAACTTGCCGGTTATATATGCCTTTCAACAACTCAATCCTCATCGCTTGAACCTTGATCCGGTCGCGCAATGAGGAAAGCATTTCCAGTGTTTCACTTGACGCTTCCACATCCAACTGTGCAAATACCCGGTTGATCGCTGCAGACAGCCTGGCCTCCGCCTGGGAGCAGGCCGGCACGCCTTCTACATTCGCCGCCAGATCACAGGCGTTCCCCAATACATCCAACAACGTAGCCACACTGGTCGGAACCGCCGCGACAATATAGGGCATCATCTCCCGCCTTTCCATTAGAGCCTCCCTTAGCTCCACCCAGGCGTCCAGCATCTGGCCCCTGGCCAACTGCAAAAGGCGATACCCCTGAGCGACCCATAAAACGCCACCCAGAATCACCATCGTCAACAGTATTAGCAGAATAGGCCGCATTTTTAAGTCTCAATACTCATCGCAAAAGCACATCGCCATTGATTTCAAAGCCCTTCGGCAACCGTGCCGCCAGTGTTTCCGCATCATGCGCATAAGGGGGATCTATCTCAATTTTCACAGCCACCCGCCCGCTCGCATCACGCGGAACCTTCACCCCGCAACGGGCGAACCAGCCGGCAAATTTTTCAATCATAGCAGCTCTTGACGTTTCTGGAGAGTCATTCCCCGCGGCGTTTTTGACCGGCGCAAACTCGTCCTGCCTGAGAAACTCCAGGATCAGCGACTCCTTCGCGTCTGGCAGCGCATCGAAAATGAATTTCTCACATTTATAGGCATTCGGCTTATCGGGCTTGATCGTGGTCCCCTTCTCATCACAGAAAGCCACTTTCTTATGCGCCTGATGCAGTGGAAGCCCTGCCGAAGTCTCACGGAGCAGGAAATCCAATGAGAAAATATGAATGGCCACACTGCCGAATTTCAGAACCAGCTCACCATCAGGCTGCCGTGCATTTTTCTGCTCGTCGGTCAGCTCAATATATTCAACAACCGAGCAGCGACCGTCGCGAATGATCGTGACGCCAAGACCTTCGCCCGGGTCGCGCTTGGCACACACCTTCAAGGACATATCAGCTTTGCGCTGTATATGCAGGCCGACAAAAACCGGATCCGCTATGTCCACCAGCGGATTATCCACCTGAAAATAATAGAGTGTGCTCAGCTTGCGGGCCCGCATGTCCGCCAGCATGCCCCGGCGCTCCAACGCAGCCAGAATTCCACCATGCCCATCCGGGGCCGCGAACAGTTTGTCCGGTGCTTCCAGGATAATGCGACCGTCCGGCAAAAAGGCAGGAAGCGTTCCCTGAATGAAAAACTTCACCCGCTCAGGATTCAATCCGAAATAGCGATTGGCCTCAAAAAATGCACGGGTATCGGCATCATTCCCTTCGCTTGTCATGATGTAAAAGGGAATCTGCGCCTTATAATTCTGCTCCAGGGCGAGAATTTTACGGGCATGAATTTCAAACAAAGAAGCATTCGTGAGCGGCGCCAGACGATAGGTCCCTTTCGGACCATCGTATCCAAGTCTGGTCCCCTGTCCACCCGCCACAAGAATCACGCCCACCTCGCCGGCCTTGAGAGCTTTCTCGCCCAGTAAACGGGGCGCCGCCTCCTGTTCTGGCTTGAGCGAGACCACCGGGGCCGGCTTGACCTCACCCTGCATTACGGTCGACTCGCCGCCCGCTTTCAAAAGCCCCTGTATCCGAGCAATGGCCTTGAAGTCTAACGCCCCAATCTGGCTCAATAATGCGGCCTGCCGCGCTGCATTCAGGCAGTCCCAAAACTTCAGCACATGCCCCTGCCCATATTGGTCCAATACCAGCTTCGCTTCTTGATAATTCATTTGTTCTCCCGATTCTCCCGAATCCTGCCCTAAACTTATTTACGACTGGCGCGTCGGTTGATTTGACGCAGCTCTTCCTGCTCCTTCTGACTCAGGCCTGCCGGGTTCGCCAGCAGATTCTCCGTGATCTCGAACGCCCTCCTGGTATCCCCGGTCTTCTCGCTCAGAACAGCCATATGGAACTGTACCATCGGGGTCTCCGGCGCCAAGGCCAGGGCTTTCTGAAAAATCTCACCCGCCTCTGCCAATTTGCCCCGCTTCATCAGAATCACGCCCAGGGTATCCCACGCCACCCCCATCTTCTCATTCGTCTTCAGCGCGGCGCGAACCATGGCTTCAGCTTCATCCAGCTGCCCCTTCTCCTGCAAAACCCAGGCCAGATCATTCATGACCGTCGGATCAGTTTTCCGGGCCAGACTTTTGCGAAGGGAGTTCTCCGCCTGCGTATATTCCCTGCGCTCCAACTGCATCGAGGCCAGTACCTGATTGGCAAAGGGATGGCCTGGATCCAACAATAACAGGGCTCGAATATGACCTGCCGCCCAGTCACGACGCCCTTCCTGAACATCAAGCCGCAGGAGCAGATCCAGCAAGAGTGGCGTATTGGGGCGTATGGCCAACGCCTGATCCAGATAGGTTCTGGCCTCGACGATGCGGGAATGGCGCAAGGCAATCTGGGCCAGTACAACTGTCGTGATAAAGTCCTGTCCCTTCGCCCGGCTCAACTTGCGCTCGCATTCATCCAAACCCTTGTCATCGTTTTCCATCATAAACACCCCGGCCAGCAAAGCCCAGGCCGAGGTCAGAGAGGGATTCAAATCCACCAACTCCTGCAGCACAACCCTGGCTTTTCCGGTTTCACCGGACGCCAGATGCATCACGGCGTATTCCATCGCGATACGATCTTTCGGCACTCCCGCCTTTTGCGCCCGATCCAACAGCAGCCCCGCCTCATCATACCGTCCCTTTTGGGCCGAAAGACGGGCCAATGACATCAAAATGCGCGTATTCGTGGGATCTTTAGCAATCAGCTGCCGGAGAATTTCCTCGCCAGCCTCGGACTGATCCTGGGCCAGATAAGCCATTGCCAAACCCTGACTCAATTGATCCTTCCGGTCGGGCGCCAATTCAATCGCCCGCTTGTACCCCGCCACTGCCATGCCGGGCTGTCCGGAGAAAGCCCAACTCATGCCCAGATTTGCATAGGCTTCAGGCATCCGCACATATCCATAAATGCGCGAAAGCGACCAGATCTCGAATTTCTGTTTCAGATTCTTCAGGAGTTCCGTGAACTCCCCCTTGACCTTTTCGGCATCCGCCGCCGCATACCCCCGCTCCAGCATGGTTACCTGGTTCAACAGGGCACTGATGTTCCCCGCATCCAGTTCCCTCGCTTTGGCATAGGAATCATACGCCTGTTTACGCTGGCCGGCATCTTCCAGCAACACGCCCAGATTATTAGCCACCATGCTGAGATGACGCATCACATTCGCCGCAGGATACGCCAGCATCGAATCTTGTTTGCGAAGGTCGGACAGCTCCTGAATGAACGCCTGGCTCCAAAAATCCTGATGCCTCTTCCAGAGCGCCTCCACGTCGACATCAGCCAGGGCACGAGCCCCGGTGAAATGAACGCAATCCGGCACGGGCTGCAAGGAAGCGGAAAGCCACAAATCCGGAAAACTCATAAAGGACACATGCTGGACAAAATTTGTATCCGATTCCATCCACTCCCGGATGAATGCCAGCCCATCCACCTCGGCAAGTGTTTTCATCCGCACGTCTTCAAATGACATGGCCACATGCTTCATATACAGCGGGCTATTCCCTTGCTGGAGATTCAGCAGGCGCAGCGGAATTCCCTGCTCCATGGCCGTCAACTGAATATTGCTGTCGACCACCCCATCCGTCACCATCCAGGTTCGTCCCGTCATCGCCTTCACCACCGACCGGGCATACTGGTTCAACGCATCCGCTGGACGGGCATCGGCGCTGGAGAAGTTCATGATCCCCGCAATGATTGCTACGACCAGCAATATTGCGCCCGGAATGCTGCCACCATGCTCCCGGAACCAGAGCTTTCCGCGCTCATCCTCTTCTGCATTCTGAAAAAACAGGTGGGGAAACATGCTCCAATAGGCCGCAAGATAGCCATAGCAGAACGCCAGCAGCACATAGGGGGTTACCAACACACGCCAGAGCCCAAGAATGCGCCAGGGTGAAAACGGCGCGTTAAACCATACTGAAATCACCACCGCGGTGAGGATCAGGTGAAGCCAATACAAGCCCCGGTCCCGCTCCTCGTTCAATCCCCGCCGCGCCACCAGCAACACCGCCAGCCACGGTACGATGCCGACAATAATCACCAGAATCCAGCCGATTTGCGGCAAGCTGGAAGCAATCAAATGATATTGGGCTGTCACGACAAAATAGAGCGCCTGCCAAAATCCGCCCCCCAGACTCAACTGAAAAGCATCATTATCCTGCATACGCCAGGCAGCCGGGAGGTAGAGCAGCATCCCCAGCAACAGGCAACCGCCAATGGACAGCACGCGGCCCCAGCGCAGATCACCATTCATCCAGAGGGCAATAACCACGCCTGCAAGCACAAGCGGAGCGAACACAATAAGGGTCGCAAACTCTACGGAAAATGCCCCATAGAGAAAGGCCAGAAGCAGACCCACCCACACATCGGCGCGACGCACAAACCGCATCAACAACTTCGCGAGCACCAGCAACCAAAGCAGATCAAACGCCGCCGGATGGAAACGGTTGGCAACATACCAGAACGGCAGCGCCCCCATCAGCGCTACGCTGCCAACCAAACCCGCCCATAGAGACGCACGGTTAGCAACCCCAGCATTTTGATCTGTCACAGGAATAACCACCCAAACGGCATCCGCCAAAATCCTGAAAAAAAGCCCGATCACAGCCGCCGCACACACCGCGCTCAACAGGTTCAACCGAAAGATGAGGGATCCCAGCGGAAGTTTCGCCACCAGATCCACCACCCAACTCCAGATCAGATGGGGGGACGATCCGAGGGGATTAAGCCCCAGTTCCGTCGCCATAAGACTGGCGGATTCGCCGGGATAAGCCCCTCGACTGAGCGTGGCAACATACAACACCAAAGCCAGAATCCCAAGCAAAGGGCCCAACCCCACATACAGCTTATTACGCGCGTTTTTCATAAGTCATATAGATTCGCCGATTTATGCAAAAGAGGCAAGAGTGAAGCGGAGGGTGGGGTGTCCCAGGGT
>JBAXDB010000017.1:0-29059 GCA_037141135.1 bacterium
GAGCGCTGCCCTGTCACGGCAGAGGTCGCGGGTTCGAGCCCCGTCGTCCCCGCCAGTTTTATTGAGACTTGTTTCAATAAAACTTCTCCCCCGGCTTCTGCATCCTTGCCCTTCCACGTTCCTTTTGCTTTGATCTACGCAATTTCCAAAAAGGAGAGATCGCATGTTTCAAATTGATGATTTCCTAAGACGGGCTGTAGAAATGCAGGCATCCGATATTCATCTGAAGGTTGGCCAGGCCCCGATTCTCCGGCTTCGCAGCGAACTTACGTCCACAGACCTTGCCATCCTTACCCCGGAAGACCTTCACCAGATACTCCCGCACATCCTGCCCCCCCATCTCGTATCCCAGTTCAATGAACAGCACGAGGCTGATTTCTCCTATTGGATCGAGGGCGCCGGCCGGTTCCGCGTAAATGCGTTCATGAGTCAGGGGCACCCCGCGCTCGCATTCCGCCACGTGAAAACCGAAGTTCCCACCGTGGAGGATCTCAATCTGCCTCCCTCCATTAAAACCATCGCCGGCGCACAACGGGGGATTATCATCGTGAGCGGCACCACGGGCAGCGGAAAATCCACCACCCTGGCCAGCATGCTGAATCACATGAACGAAACAGAAACACTCCGGATCATCACCATCGAGGATCCTATTGAGTATCAGTTCTTGGATAAAAAATGCGTGATTTCGCAACGCGAAGTGGGCCTGGACACCTTGAGTTTTGAGGCGGCGCTCAAGCACATTCTGCGGCAGGATCCCGATGTGATCGTCATCGGGGAAATGCGCGACCAGACCACTTTCCGCACCGCCCTTTCCGCGGCTGAAACCGGGCACCTCGTGCTGACCACCCTTCACTCCGACAATGCTTCCATCGCAGTCCAGCGCCTGCTGGAGTTTTTCCCGGCCGACGAATGGGATCAAGTCCGCCTGAATCTTGCCAGCAACCTGCAGGCTGTGATTTGTCAGCGTCTGCTGAAAGGCACCCAGGGCGGCGTCATCCCGGCGGTGGAGATCCTGATCAACACGCCCACCGTGCGGAAACTTCTCGAAAAAAACAAACTGGAGGTTCTCCCCGCCGCCATCGAAACCGGAAATGACGATGGCATGCAAACCTTCAACCAATCCATCTATGCCCTGATCAAGAGTGGCATGATCACCCCCGAGGAAGGGATGATGTACGCCTCCAACCCGCAGGCTTTGCGCATGAATCTGCAGGGGATCTTCCTGGACGAGGGCCGGCGCATTCTTTCAACCATCTGATCATGAATAACGCTTCCCCCTCTGACAGCGCGTTCGGGATTCCCAAGGGGATCACCGAAATCGTCCTGCTTGCCGGCAAGGGCGATTACCCTCTGCTGCTGGCCCAATCGGCCCGGGCCCAGGGCGTTCGCCGCATCACCGCCATTGCCTTCCGCCACGAAACCGATCGCGCCATTGCGCGCTATGTGGATGATGTGAAATGGATTTATCTGGGCCAGTTCGGTGCCGTCCTTGGCGCACTGGACGCCTGGGGCATCAAACATGCGGTGATGGTCGGCCAGATCACCCCAACCCACCTGTTCAGCCTGCGCTTTGACCGCATGACATTTGACCTTCTGAAAAACCTGAAACAACGCAACGCCCACACCATCTATGGAGCCGCCTGTGAGGCGCTGGGTCAGCACGGGGTGCAACTGCTTCCCGCCCACCTGTTTATGGAGGCCGCCATGCCGGAAGCCGGCCTGATCGGCGGACGTGAGCCAACTGAATCTGAAATAGCCGATATCCACTTCGGCTTAAAGGTCGCCAAGATCACCAGCGGTATTGAAATCGGACAGACCGTTGTGGTCAAGGAAGGCACCATCCTGGCCGTGGAAGCCTATGAAGGCACCGATGAAACCATCCTGCGCGCCGGCCGCGTGGGCAACGGCGGAGCCGTTGTGGTCAAGGTGGCAAAGACCGGCCACGACATGCGTTTTGATATTCCCGTCGTCGGCCTGCGCACCATGAAAATCATCAAAAAAAGCAAAACCCGGGTGCTGGCCGTTGAAGCCAAACGCACGATCCTCCTTGAGCGTGAAAAGCTGATCCAGGAGGCCAACCGGCTGGGCATCTGCTTTATCGCCATGAACACCGAGGACTCCCTTCAAGGCCACGCATGACGACGCCCCGCTCCATCATGATCCTTGCCGGCGAGATTTCCGGCGACATGCATGCCGCCGGGCTGGTGCGGGAACTCCGCCTGGCAGATCCGTCCATATCCTTTTTCGGCATGGGCGGCCCCATGATGCGGGAAGCCGGCGTCGAAACGGTCTATGACGTCAAGGATCTGGCTGTCATGGGCATCGTGGAAGTATTGAAGCGCATTTTCTTCTTCCGCAAAGTATTCCGGCACATGGAACGGCTGGCACGCGAAAAAAGGCCTGACGCCGTCATCCTGGTGGACTATCCCGGCTTTAATCTGCGATTCGCCAGCCGCGCCCATGCCATGGGCTTGAAAACCATTTATTATATCTGTCCCCAGGTCTGGGCCTGGAAGCAGGGTCGTATCCCGACCATGGTCGCCGTACTCAACCGGTTGCTGACGATCTTTCCCTTTGAGCCCAAGGTATTTGAAGGAACAGGCTTGAAAGTGGATTTTGTCGGCCATCCCCTGGTGGATGAAATTCGTGAGACCCTGCAAACTCCGCTGTCCACGCTACCCTGGGACGGGGAACCTCAAATTGGACTTCTTCCCGGCAGTCGCCACAATGAGATTGACCGGCTCCTTCCTCCCATGCTTGGCGCCGCGCGCCTTATCGAACAGAAATTTCCGACGGCCTCGTTTGTGATTCCCGCACCCTCAGAAGAAATCGCCGACCATGTCCGCCGTGTTGTTTCACGCTTTACCAATGGCCCCAGCCGCCTGCAGATTATTCTGGGCGATGCCAGACAGGTTTTTCGCCAAAGCCGGGCGGCTCTGGTCAAATCGGGAACCGCGACTATGGAATCAGCCCTCGTAGGGTGTCCCGCTGTGATCACCTACAGCGTGGCCCCCCTGACCTATTGGATCGCAATTAAAATTATTAAGGTCAAGGTCAAGTTCGCCGGCATTGCAAATATCATCGCTAACCGCTACATCTGCCCCGAGGTCATTCAATTCGACATTACCCCGGAAGCGCTGGCCCGTGAATTGCTACCACTAATACCGGACTCCCCTGAGCGGAAGGCCATGTTGGCCGGATACGCCGAAATCCGCACCCTTCTGGGCGACGGAGGCGCCGCCCGGCGCGCCGCCCTGGCGGTGCTTGAGGAACTTGGGAGGCCTGTCAGCAATGATTGAGTCTGGCCATGGCGGGAATCTGAAACAGTTGGCACTGGAGGCAGGTCTGGCTGCCGGCGACATTCTTGATTTCAGCGCAAACATTAATCCACTCGGCCTGCCGGACTGGCTTCGCCCCTTGATCAGCCGTCAGATTTCCGACTTGGTTCATTATCCCGATCCCGATGCCACCGCCCTCAACCACGCCGCCGCCCAGCGCTATCACACCTCACCCGCTGAGGTCCTCACCGGCAACGGTTCCGCCGAATTGCTTAACCTGCTGGCCCAGACTGCCGGCACCCGGCGCGCCGTCATTCCCATTCCCTCGTATTCGGATTATTCCCGCGCCGCCCGCATCGCCGGCATGGAGGTGGTCGAATACGCCCTGCCTGAGGCGGAGGGCTTCCAACTTGACCCGGCCCGGCTTTCCCCCTTGCTGGCTTCACCAGCCACAGTTTTCATCGGTCAGCCGAATAACCCCACCGGCCTCCTTTGCCCGGCCTCCGTCCTGCGCGCACTGGCCACCACCCATCCGGAAAGTCTTTTTATCGTGGATGAAGCCTTTGGTGATTTCGTGGAAGGCAACGACAGCCTGACCGTCAACCGCCCCGCAAATGTGGTCGTTCTGCTCTCACTCACCAAGATCTTCGCCATCCCGGGACTGCGCCTCGGGTGCGCCATCGCCGATGCCGGCGTCGTGCGCAAGGTTCGCGATTGCCAGCCCCTATGGAGCGTGAATTCCCTGGCACAGGCCGTGGGTGTGGCCGCGCTCCAGGATACTGATTACGTGGCGCGGTCACGCGCCCTGGTCAGTCAGGAACGGACCTGGCTGACAGCTGAACTGCGGCAGTTGTCAGGTCTAGTCATCTATCCCGGCACAGCTAATTTCCTTCTGGTCAAGCTGACCGGCACCCCCGCCGACGCCCCCACCCTCGCCAAACAACTCCTGACCGGACATGGCGTCGCCATCAGGGCATGCGATAATTTCCGGGGTCTGGATCGTCGCTTCTTCCGCCTGGCGGTGCGAACACGTGATGAAAACGAACGCCTGATTACCGCCTTTCAAACTGTTTCAGGGCAGCGACGCAGCCTGCACCGAAACCGCCGCACGCCCGCCATCATGTTCCAGGGAACAACATCCAACGCCGGAAAAAGCGTCATGACGGCGGCGCTGTGCCGCATCCTGCTGCAGGACGGCTACAGGGTGGCACCCTTCAAATCCCAGAATATGTCCCTCAATTCCTTTGTCACACGGAACGGAGGAGAGATGGGCCGGGCACAGGTGGTTCAGGCGCAGGCCTGCCACATCGAACCCGACGTCCGCATGAATCCCGTGTTATTGAAACCGAACTCGGCCACCGGCTCGCAAGTCATTATGATGGGAAAACCGGTGGGCAACATGTCCGTAAACGACTACATCCGCTATAAGCCGCAGGCGTTCAAAACCATCTGCAAGGCCTATGACGAACTTGCAGCCGACCATGATGTCATTGTGCTGGAGGGCGCCGGCAGTCCCGGCGAGGTGAATCTTAAATCGCACGATATCGTCAACATGAACATGGCCCGCTACGCCCGGGCTCCCGTGCTGCTGGTCGGCGATATTGACCGGGGCGGCGTTTTTTCAGCTTTTGTGGGCACCATGGAGGTACTGGCGGAATGGGAACGCGCCCTCGTGGCGGGCTTCGTGGTTAACCGTTTCCGCGGGCAGGAATCCCTGTTGTGCGATGCCCTGGATTACATGCTTCGGGTTACCGGTCGCCCCGTGTTCGGCGTCGTCCCGAATCTATCCAACTTGAATCTGCCGGAAGAGGATTCCGTCACCTTCAAAAGCGGCGTCATGGACCAGAAGAGACAGGATGGGGCGACCATTGAGATCGCCGTGATTGACCTCCCTCATATTTCAAACTTCACCGATTTCGACGCCTTCAAGGCGGAACCTGATGTCTATTTACGCATTGTCCGTTCGGTCACTGAACTGGGCACACCTGATGCCCTCATCATTCCCGGCAGCAAAAACACTCTCCATGATCTGGCCTATCTGAAACAAACTGGGTTAGCGGATCGTATTCTACAGCTCGCCGCCACGGGTAAAACTGAAATCGTGGGGATCTGCGGCGGCCTTCAGATGCTGGGCCGTGAGATCGAAGATCCGGATGGCTTGGAGACTGCCAACGGGCGAGCCAGCGGGCTCAGCCTGCTGGATATCCGTACCGTCATGAAGCCAGAGAAAACCCTGTCACGCGTCACCGCCCAACACCCTCCATCCGGTTTGACGGTTCAAGGTTACGAAATCCACCATGGTCAGACCACCCTCAACTCACTGCCTGCGGCCCACTGCCCACTGTCCACAGCGTTCCCCTCCGGAGGCCGCGTTTGGGGCACTTATCTCCACGGCGTATTTGATGCCGACAAATTCCGGCGATGGTTCATCAACCGCCTGCGAGAACACCGCAACCTCGCACCCCTGGAGGGCGTAACCTCAGCCTACGACATCGAACCGGCCCTGGAACAACTGGCGGGGGTCGTCCGGAAAGCCCTGCGCATCGATGAGCTATATCGACTGATAGGATTGCGATGATGACGTTGACGATGCAAATACTCGCCGCCGTGGCTCTGGATCTTGTGATCGGAGATCCCCGTTGGCTGCCACATCCGGTCCGGGTAATCGGGTGGCTGGCCCGACGCCTGGAAACGCCGTTACGCCGCCTGATCAGAAATGAATATGTGGCAGGCGTGTGGGTGGTGCTCCTGGTGGTTGGCTCAGCCGCCTTCGCGGTCTGGGGCCTGATTCATGGAGCGACGCTCCTTCATCCCGTCGCAGGCGACATTTTATCCATTCTGTTCATCTACACGGCGATAGCACCACGTGATCTCGCCCGCCACAGCATGGCCGTTTACCAGGCATTGAAGGCCGGGAATCTGGCGGAATCCCGCAGAAAAGTCGCCATGATAGTCGGGCGCGACACGGACATCCTGGATGAAGCCGGCGTCACCCGGGCGACCGTGGAGTGTGTGGCGGAAAGCACCGTCGACGGGGTCACCGCCCCGCTCTTTTTCGCGATCCTTGGCGGCCCTGTGGGCGCCATGGCCTATCGAGCCATCAACACGCTGGATTCCACCTTTGGTTATCTGACGCCCCGCTACGGCCGGTTTGGCTGGGCCTCCGCCCGTCTTGACGATCTTGCCAATTACCTGCCGGCCCGCCTCACCGCCCCGTTAATCGGCGTGGCGGCAATCTTCCTGAATATGTGTCCCGTCACATCATGGCGCATTCTGCGGCGGGACGGGCGCAAACATGCCAGTCCCAACTCCGGCTTGCCGGAAGCGGCTATGGCGGGGGCGCTGGGCGTTCAACTGGGCGGCACGACCATTTATGACGGTGAGCCACTTGAGAAGCCCGCTATCGGCGATGCCATGACACCGCTCAGCGCCAGACATATTCTTCTGGCCAATCTCGTCATGTTCACCACCATGGCACTGTTTTTAGCCATCGGCCTGATGGTTATAAATATATTCCTATCATAGGAGGCAACAGGGAGTTTCTCTGCCACTCATCCGGGTAAATCAGCAGTCCTAACATCCGGCGAACCGAGACGTTGGCCTGCAAGAAAGAGGAAGATGAGGCCATGAATCCAAAGATCGTTACCCCTTCACCAACTTGAGTTTGTTCTTTGCGGCTTTCCCCTCGGCAGTGCGGGGTGCCGTTTTTGCAAGGTGTTCCAGAAGAGTTACGCCAAACACCTTCTCTTCACCCGTCAGTTCGGCGAAATGGAACCCCACATAGAAAAGATCGGATGCCTCCAGCGTCTTATCCTTTCTCAGCCGGTCGGCGAGCTTGAAGGCCGGGACTCGGAGCAGTCCCTGCAGGCCGCGCAAAGCATGGTCCTCTGACCGCCGGTGCGGGGTGATGTCCTTGGGCGACACTTTGAGATTACAGACGCTTAACGCGTAGCGCGCCTCGTCATCAAACCGTTCCGAACTGGTCAGACGCCGCAAACAGGCAATCGCCGCCGCCCAATGTCGGGCCTTTTTCTGTTCCAGACCAGCCGTCAGGATCACGTCGTCCGCCGCTGCGGGGTTGGCGTTCCGCAGCACGTACAGCAAGGCTTCATGACGTGGCCGGTCCTCCCGCAGATCGTCCGCCGCCAGCCCCGCCAGCCGCTTGAAACTCCGGCCATCAATAGCCTCACTATGAGGTTTCAGGATCTTAGCGATGGTCCATGCCGCTTCGGGGTTGGACTCCGCTTCCAGCGCATCCAGCAACACCTTGGTTGCGCCCTTGTGCCCCGCCAGCGCCCCGGCCGCAACGTCGCGCACATCGGTGTCAGGATGCTTCAACAGTACCAGCAAGTTTTCGTTTGCCACCGCCGTATCTTCCAATGCCAGCCGGCGGACCGCGAAAGCTCGCACCGGCACATGCGCACTATCCATGAGGGATGCCCAGCCAATCTTGGCGGCCGGAATGCGCGCCAGAATATCCAGTACATGCCGCACGAGTCCTTCATCCGACTCGGCCAGGTATGGTGCAAGCTGCCGCGCCACCCCCGCCGCCGCGGCACCCTCTGAGGCGAGGGTTTTGAGGCCGATCAACGCATGGCGGCGGACATAAAGAGAACGCCTGGGCGCGGCATAGTCCAACAAAACCTTGAGCGCGCCGGCATCACCGATAGCCCCCAGCAGGAGCAGGCAGGAAGTGGTAACACGTTCCTGATTCTGCACCCGGGGCGTCTTCATAAACGCACTCAGTTGCGCATACAAGGCCGTCCGTGCCTTCGGCGTGATGCCTGCCATATGGCGCCGGACTGCCTCGCAGACGGACTTGACGAATTCGAAATCTGGATCGAACAGCAGGTTCAGTATCACCTCGAACGCGGCTTTGGTGTGTATCCGGGCCAGGAGATCCAACAACATCTGGCGGTGGGCAGATTTAGCGCCTTCGAACCGGCGCCGGATTTCAGGAACGACGCGGTCACCAGCTGCGGCAACCAGAGCCACGGCTCGCACTTTGAGTTCCATCGAGTCGGAATCAAGCAATGGCAGCACATGGGGCACGGCGGCTGGCGCATCCATGGTCTCAAACACATCAAGGATGTATCCGGCCATAACCGGGCTAGCGTCAGGGAGCACCTTACCCAACGCCTCGACCACGGCGGCGTCATTCGGCTTGAGTGCGGCGAGCACAATGACTGCCGCATGCCGGCGCATGGCATCCGGCGATTCCAGCAATGCACAGATCTTACGCAGTGTCGCATCCATGCAGGGACATTATCAAAGGCAACCGCCCCAGGCAAGCCGTTCTGACTGTTCCCCAGCAATTCTCATTGTGGCCGCCTATTATTTCGTGTCTTTCGCGTGTTTCGCAGTTGAACTGCTCTTTTTGGGGTAAAGGTTATTTATTAGCGCCTCCTTACCCAATGCGGGAGGCGCGCTCCGCTGCGGCGACTCTTGTGGCCCGGCTAAAAACTCCCTTGAGCCTGTCGCGGCACGGAGTTACCCTCCCATATTGTGCATCGCTGCATCAGGTATTTCCCTACGCAAAAATCAGGGTTTACCCGATAGCACTTTTCTACAGCAGGTTTAGGATGAATAAATATAGTTGGGCATTAAAGAGAAATCTTATGGTCGGTGCCCATGCAAAGGAGTCAGCACTATGAATCAGCATGGAAAATATTCCACCACGTTGGTGCCTAAGAATACCTCTGGCTGGCATCTGCAACCGATCAGTTTGCTGGTTAATGCAGCCAATAAGTTTGAATCCGAAATTGTGGTGAAGTTTGGACAGCGCATGACCAGTGCCAAAAGTCATCTTGGAATTCTTGCCCTGGGGGCCGGCAGAGGCGCCAAGCTTTATGTCTCGGCATGTGGTCATGATGCGCAAAAGGCAATCAAGGCCATCAAAAACAAGTTTTCTGCGGGTCCTGACAATTCGGCCCAAAAAAGAAAAACATCCATGCGCATCCCTCCGCGCCTGTAGTGATTTACTGCTCCTTATTTCGCTCGGACCATGGGGACAAACCGTACAGGAAGATCATCCGTCTTTTAGATACGTTCGTTTTTCTTATGCAGGATCACTAATCTCTGTATTCAGAATCCTGAATTCAGGATTCAGGAGTTGCACGCCATCTGCAAAGCGGGGGGTGGAATCTTTAATCAGATTGCAGACAATTGGAGTACCATTTCCAAAATATCCGCCGCGCGGTGGGCTTCAGCCTCTGTCAAAATGAGCGGTGGCTGGAGACGGATCACATTCCCGAAGACGCCGCCCAGCCCAACCAGCAAACCCTTTTCACGGCACAGATTGCGAACATTTTGTGCCTCCTTCACCGCGGGCGTTTTCTTCGCATCGGCGACCAATTCAAGCCCGATCATCAAGCCCTTGCCCCGTACATCCCCCACCAGGGGACACCGCTCCTGAAACGCGCGCAGACGCCGCATTAACTGCTCACCCCGAAGACGGGCATTCCCGGGAAGATCCTCATCAAGCATGACATCTATATTGGCGAGGGCGGCCGCGCAACTCACAGGGTTGCCCCCAAAAGTCGAAAGATGATCGCCAGATGTAAAGGCAGAGGCAATATCCGACCTTGCCGTGAACGCGCTCAGCGGGAAGCCAGCCGCAATCCCCTTGGCCATGCACAGGATATCCGGTTCCACACCATAATGCTCACAGGCAAACATCCGTCCCGTTCGACCGAAGCCGCATTGAACCTCGTCAGCTATATAAAGGGCGCCATCATCACGGGTAATCTTTGCGGTAATGGCGAAATAATCGGCGGGCGGCACAATAATACCCCCCTCGCCCATCAGCGCTTCAGCCAGGAACGCCGCGACATCACCCGACGTCTGGTAGCGCAATACATGCTCCATGAATTCCGCGCAGGCCATGCCGCAACCGGGATAAGTCGACTTGAATGGGCAGCGGTAACAATATGGTGCCGGCGCAAACGACACGCCCGACAAGTATGGGCCGGTTCCTTTTTTCACACTCCGATTACCACTTACCGATAACGTCCCCACAGTTCGCCCATGAAAGCCCATGGTCAGCGCGACAACTTCCTTGCGCCTGGTAAATTGCTTTGCCAGACGCAGCGCCCCCTCCACGGCTTCAGCGCCGCTATTCCCGAAGAAGCTTTTTTGCAAGGCACCCGGCGTTATCGCCGCCAGTCGCATGGCCAGTTCCCCGGCACGCGGGTTGTAATAGACATAGGTCCCGCAATGCACCAGTTTATCAATCTGGGCTTTGGCGGCCGCCACCACTTTGGGATGGCCGTGGCCGGCATTGGTCACGGAAATACCGCTGAAACAGTCCAGGTAGGATTTTCCATCCTGCCCCGTTATTGCACAACCCGAAGCACGTTCCACAACAATGGGCTCCAACCCCGCCACCATCGAGGTAATCATGTACTCATCATAAAGTTTTTTGGTATCCATGTAATTTCCAATTCTTCTGACAAACGCTTATCTGTGATAATAACCGTATTCGTTATTTTTCAAACCCATTATTTCAGTGATACGCGAAACCATTATTCTCCTCTTGTGCTTTCCCCCTCCCTGACATATTCTTGCCTTTGTAATAGTAATGCGGTTGTCGGGAAGACGGTGTAAATCCGTCGTGGTCCCGCCGCTGTAACCGGGAACGAACATCGTTGAGGCCACTGTCGTAAGATGGGAAGGCACGATAAGTAGGATGATCCGGAAACCAGAATACCGACCCGCATGTTGAGTTATCTATTGGCCCTCGTGGATAGGGGTATGGAAAAATCACTCTGTTTGGGGATGAAATATCGGCATCCCGGCTCCTGTAAAGGCGTCGGGATGTTTTTTTTTGAGTAGGGAGGGAAATGGTGGAACGAAAAGCAAGAATTCTTGTATTTACCGGCGAGGGCAAAGGCAAAACGACAGCCGCCCTGGGCCTGGTACTGCGGGCCATCGGCCACCGGATGCCCGCCTTTGTCGTCCAATTCATCAAGCACGATTCCTCCACCGGTGAACTCGCGGCATTGCGACAGTTACCCGGCATCAAGATTCAACAGATGGGACAGGGTTTCGTACCGCCTACTTTTCACCCCGCCTTTGGAAACCACCGGAAAGCCGCCCAAGCCGCGCTCTGGAAGGCGCACGCGGTCGTGAATTCACGCCACTACAAAGTCGTGGTCATGGATGAGATCTGTAACGCTCTGGCAAAAAAACTGATTACGCAAAAGGCCGTAGTCTCCCTGCTCAAGGACGCACCGGGCGATAAAATCATCGTCCTCACCGGCCGTAATGCACCCAAATCCCTGATTGCCATGGCCGATACAGTCACCGAAATGAAATGTATCAAGCACGGGTACCAAAAAGGCCGGCTGGCCGAAAAAGGTGTGGAGTTCTAACATGGCCCCTTCGCGCATCATCATCGCCGGAACCGGCAGTGGCGTCGGCAAGACGTCCCTGTCGCTGGCATTGGTACGCGCCCTGACCAGGCGCGGTCTCCGCGTGCAGACCTTTAAGGTTGGCCCCGACTTCCTGGATCCCACCCACCTATCCCTGGCTTCCGGCCGAACCTGCTACAACCTGGATTCCTGGATGTGCGGCAGGGATTATGTGGAACAACTCTTCCAGCGCGTGACGGCCCAGGCGGATATCGCCGTGATCGAAGGCGTAATGGGCTTGTTTGACGGCGCCGCCCCGGATACCTCCATAGGCAGCACGGCGGAAATCGCCAAATGGCTGCAAGCGCCCGTCCTGCTGGTTGTGGATGCCAAGGGCGCCGCCCGCAGCGTCAGCGCCGTCATCAAGGGGTTCGACAGCTTTGAGCCCGACCTCCGCATTGCCGGGGTGATTGCCAACCGGGTGGGCTCGGCCCGACATGCCGACTGGCTGGCGGAAACCGTATCGTCTGCCAAACTCCCCCCGCTCCTCGGGTGTATCCCCGCAAATTCACTCCCTTCATTGCCGAGCCGCCATCTCGGCCTCGTTACAGCAGATGCTAAAACTCTGACCCCCGCCCTGCTGGATTCCCTCGCCGACGCCCTCGAGAAACACGTCAACATCGAGGCCATCCTGACTCTGGCACATTCAAGCCCCCTGCGACCTTGCGTCGCAGGAGAAAAGAGCCATCACGAAAAACGTCTTGTCAACATCGGCATTGCGTCCGATGCGGCCTTCCATTTCTACTATCCTGACAATCTCGAATGCCTGGAGGCAGAGGGCGCGCGCCTGGTCCCTTTCTCACCGATTATAGATCACCGGCTCCCTGACTCTTTGGACGCCTTGTACCTGGGTGGCGGATACCCCG
This sequence comes from bacterium, assembly GCA_037141135.1. GTDB lineage: Bacteria > Verrucomicrobiota > Kiritimatiellia > CAIKKV01 > CAITUY01 > JAABPW01. Next base: position 12,556 of record JBAXDB010000017.1, read on the forward strand.
AGGAATTTGCCGAAACCCTCGCGCGTAACTCGGGAATGCTAAACTCGATCCGCCAGTTTGCCGCCGCCGGTGGCGCCATCTATGCCGAATGCGGCGGACTCATGCTGCTGTCACAAAGCATTGAAACACTTGACGGGAACATTCACCCCATGGCCGGCCTGCTGCCCTTCCGGACCCGCATGTGCACCAAACGTCAATCTCTGGGATACACGGAGGTGATTCTGAATGGCGACACCATGTGGGGCCCCAATGGAACCCGGTTACGAGGCCATGAATTCCACTACTCGGAAATCGTGGACTCCGCCGCGGCCAATGGCTGGAACCCCGCCTACGCGATTCATTACCGCCGGGAATCAAAACCCGTTTTGGCCGGAATACAACTGGGCCGCGTGCTGGCCGGCTACATCCATCTTCATTTTGCGGCTCACCCCGATGCCGTTCGCACCTTCCTCAATTATGCGCGAAAGGAGCCATCCTGATGAACAAACCTTTGATCCATAAATTTCTTGCTAAACCCATGACAGGGATCGAAATCGAGCAACGCTCATTCGAAATCATAGACTCCGAAATGGGCCCGCCCACGGTCCCGCGCGACCAGTGGGAAGTTATCCGCCGCATGATTCACACCTGCGGTGATCCCGGCATCGCTCCGCTCGTCCGGTTTTCTACCGGCGCCATCCAGGCCGGTGTGGCGGCCTTACGCGCCGGAGCACCGCTCTACGTGGACTCCAACATGATCCGGAGCGGTTTGTCACTGGCACGCCTGCGCAGCGTAAACCCGGCCTACTCATCCGACCGGATCATCTGCAAAGTGGCGGCACCGGACGTCGTCGCCGAATCAAAGCAAACCGGCCTGCCACGCTCCTACTTTGCCGTACGCAAAGCCCGCGCAACGCTGGATGGCGGTATCTCGGTCTTCGGGAATGCCCCCGTGGCGCTTCTGGAAATCAACCGCATGATCGCGGAAGGCGAACTCAAGCCGGCCCTCGTCATCGGCCTGCCCGTCGGCTTTGTTCATGTTGAGGAAAGCAAAACCGAACTGCTCTCACTGCCGGTGCCGTCCATCGTCATGACCGGCCGCAGGGGCGGCAGCACCCTGGCGGTCAGCATTGTCCATGCCCTCTGCACCATTGCGGAGTGGACGCAGGAGAACGCTGGATGACGGCCTTGCGATCAGGATTCACCACGGGAGCTTGCGCGGCGGCAGCGGCCAAGGCGGCCGCCATTGCCCTGCTCGAGAACCGCTTCGTTTCCTCCGTTGATATTCCTTTTCCCGATGGTTCGAGGGCATGGTTCGCCATTGAGCCCGCCCAGAATGCCGCCGACACGGCGGCTACTACAGAAATGCGGAGCGAAGCGCCTGTAGTAACCGGCGTCCCGCCGGTATCTGCCGCTGTGAAAAAGTTTGCCGGCGACGATCCGGATATCACCCATGGGGCGCTGATTGTCGCCACGGTGGCCCGGAACGATGCCGGGGAAATTCTCTTTCGCGCCGGCGAAGGGGTTGGCACCATCACAAAACCAGGCCTTCAGATTCCGCCCGGTCAGCCGGCGATCAATCCCGGACCCCGCATGATGATCTGCGCGGCATTGCGGGAAGTATCCTCCGTCGGCCTGACGGTCACCCTGGCCATTCCCGGTGGCCGCGAACTGGCCGCCCGGACCTTCAATCCGCGCCTGGGCATCGTGGATGGGCTTTCCATTCTCGGCACCTCTGGCCAAGTCCGGCCCTTCAGCGCACCGGCCTTACGCGACGCCCTGGTTTGCACCCTGAATGTGGCCCTAGCCAGCGGAGTGACGGCCCCGGTCCTGGTGCCTGGCCATATTGGCCAGCGTGCCGCCCTCGCCCATTTCAAAGTCACACCGGAACAAGTCATCGAAGTCAGCAATGAGTGGGGCTTCATGCTTGAACAGGCATCCCAACAAACCTGGCAGCGCCTGCTGCTGGTGGGCCATCCCGGAAAAATGGCCAAGCTGGCGGAAGGACATTGGGAAACCCACTCCGCAAAGTCGCCACCGGTTCTGCCCTTCCTGCACCACTTGGCCGCCTCGCTGGGAATCCGGACTTCTGCCGAAGTTACCACCGCCGAGGGTCTTTTCCTGGCTTTGCCGGAAGCTCAGCGGCGGGAGCTGGCCGACCGGCTGGCCTCCGACATTCAGAAGGCAGTTGAGCATCGCATCGGAAAAAACATCGCCGTCATGCTCGTTTCCATGAATGGGGATAAGCTCGGCACAGGAGGAGATATTTCACCATGGCAATAACCAGACACCGGATTACCATTGTCGGCTGCGGGCCGGGCGGGCTCGATTACATGACACCCGCCGCTCATACCGCACTTTCACAAGCTGACGTTCTCGTCGGTGCCACACGCCTGCTGGAGTCATTCCCGGAGATCCCGGCAAAGCGAATTTCAGTCGGCGCCAACGTGGAAGCGGCACTTGATCAGATGGAGTCCCAACGTGGGAAGCGGATGACGGTCCTCGTCACCGGCGATCCCGGTCTCTGCAGTCTGGCCAAGCCGGTGGTCGCCCGCTTCGGACGCGCCGCCTGCCGGATCATTCCGGGAATCAGCTCGATTCAGACGGCTTTTGCGCGGGCCGGCACCGACTGGCTGGATGCCAGGATCATTAACGCACATGGCGGCAATCCCCCCGTTCCAGCGGCCAGCCTCGCCGGAATCCCCAAGCTGGCGGTGCTGGCAGGCCACCCGAAATGCCGCCGCTGGCTGAACGAAGTCGCCGCGGTGTTGGGTAACCGCTATCGCATCGTTGTCTGTGAAAACCTGACGCTTCCCGATGAACGGGTTCGCCCGGTTTCCCCCGCCACCTTGAAAACGTTTAAGATGCCAAGTCGATGCATCATTTTGTGGATCGGAAAAGAGGAGCTAACATGAAGCTTGGAACATTTTATGGCATCGGGGTCGGGCCCGGTGATTCGGAACTGATTACCGTCAAGGGCGCCAACCTGCTCAAGCGCTGCCGCCATGTGTTTGTCCCCAAGGCGCGCATTGCCTCCGACAGCGTGGCCCTGGCCATTGCCCGGAATTATCTCGGCTCCGACGCCGTTGTTCATGAGCTTGTTTTTCCCATGACCCATAACGAGGCGGAACTTTCGCGACGCTGGGTCGAATCGGCGAACACCGTGGCGGAGGTAATCATTACAGGCGAGGACGCCTGCTTCCTGACACTGGGCGATCCCCTGGTTTACTCGACCTACATTTATCTTCTCCGCGCCCTGCGCGCCCATCTTCCGGAACTTAACGCCGTCACAATTCCCGGCATCACCTCCTTCTGTGCGGCAGCCGCGCTGACCGGCTTCCCGCTGGGTGAAAAGAAGGAACTCATCACGGTGGTTCCGACCTCGGACGACTTGTCCTCCGTCCGGGAAGCCCTTCAACGGGGCGGCACGGTGGTCCTGATGAAAATCGCCGAGCGTCTGGCCGAGATCATCGAAATCCTGAAGGAAACCGGCTTGCTCGAGCAGGCGGTCTTTGTATCCCGCGCCGGACAGGAAGGCCAGAAAGTGGAAACAGATCTCCGCAAACTTAACCTGGCGGAAGGTCGCACCGGCTATCTTTCCCTCATCCTGGTGCACGCTTCAGAGAGGAACAAATCATGAACGTGATTTTTGTCGGCGCCGGCCCCGGCGATCCGGATCTGCTGACCGTGAAAGCGGCTAAACTGCTGGCAGCATGCCGATGCTGTGTTTATGCGGGCTCTTTGGTCAGCCCGGACGTGCTCGCGCTGCTCCCTGCCGGGGCAGAGACCTATGATTCGGCGAAGATGACGCTGGAAGAAGTGGTGGCGGTGTACCATTCCGCGCAGGCGCGCGGCATGGACGTCATCCGGCTTCACACCGGCGATCCCTCCATCTACGGCGCCATCCGGGAGCAGATGAACGAACTCGACAGGTTAGGCATCGCTTACGAAGTCGTTCCCGGCGTCAGTTCTTTCCAGGCCGCCGCCGCGGCGTTGAAAACCGAACTCACCGCTCCGGAAGTGGCACAGACCATCATTCTGACACGCTCCGCTGGCCGCACCCCCGTCCCCCCCGAGCAGGACCTCGAGAAACTGGCGGAATCGCGCTCCACACTCTGCCTGTTTCTCTCGGTTGGCAACATGGGCAGTATGGCCGCCAAGCTGGCAAAGTACTACGGCAGCGATTGCCCGATCGGGGTCGTTTTCCACGCCTCCTGGCAGGATCAGGTGATCATAAGGGGGACCCTGGTCGACATTGCCGGAAAAGTGAAATCCACCGGCATCAGTAAAACGGCCATGATCATTGTCGGCCGGGCGCTGGCGCGGGATATCCCGACGTCGAAACTTTACGATGCCTCGTTCTCGCATGAATACCGGAAGGCCAAAACCCCGTGAACCCGACCGCTGTCATCACTCTTTCCGAAGCCGGCGCCCAAAAGGCCATACGCCTGGTGAAGGCACTCGGGGCGGCCGATCTTTTTGTTCACAAAATGGTGCCGGCACAGTATGGCGGCCGGAGATTTGGCACCGTGCAAACTCTTACCCACCGGATTTTCCACCGCTACAAGAACCTGGTCTACATTCTACCCACCGGGGTGGTTGTGCGCTCGATCGACGGACTGCTCAAGGGGAAACTCGTGGATCCGGCGGTCGTCGTGGTGGATGTGGGGGCCCGTTACGCAATCAGCCTGCTCAGTGGCCATGAAGGCGGCGCCAACAGGCTGGCACTACAGGTGGGCAATATTCTGGCGGCAGAACCCGTGATCACCACGACGACCGACGCCGAAAAGGATTTGATCGTCGGGATCGGCTGCCGACGCGGCGCGGCGGCGGACGATATCGTCGCGGCGATCGGGTTGGCGCTCAAAAAAGTGAAAGCCGATGTCAGTCGCGTGCGGTTGCTGGCCACGGCGGATATCAAGCACAACGAGGCGGGGCTGCTGGAGGCGGCTGAACTTTTGGGAATAGGACTTCGCCTGGTGGCATCGGAGGAAATCCGGTCCACCGCGAAACAATTCAAGCATACACCGCTGGCGGCCCGTAAGGTCGGGCTCCCTGCGGTATCAGAACCCGCAGCGTTGCTGGCGGGAAGGAGGACACGATTAATACTAGGCAAAACAATCATCCGTCATGTGACGGTGGCAATCGCCCTGGAAAACTGTTTGTAATCGGCATCGGTTCGGGCAACCCGATTGACCGCACCCCGGAGGCCGAGGAGGCCATCCGGAGCAGCGACCTTATTGTCGGCTATAAACTGTACGTGGAGTATCTGGATGACCTGGTGGCTGGCAAGGAAGTTTGCTCCACCGGAATGCGGGCGGAGAAGGAACGCTGCCAGCTGGCAATTGATCGTGCCCGGGCTGGAGCGGTGGTCTCGCTGATCTCCTCCGGGGATCCCGGCATCTACGGTATGGCGGGACTCGTCCTGGAAATGCTGGGGGGCGACCACAAACCCGTCCAGGTCAAAATTATACCGGGCATCTCCGCGGCGCAGATTGCCGCTGCGCGGTTGGGTGCTCCCCTGACGCTGGATTATGCTTGTATCAGCCTGAGCGATCTGCTGGTGCCCTGGGCGACCATCCGGGGCCGGCTGGAGGCGGTCGCCGCCGCCGATCTGGTCACCGCGTTATACAATCCGCGAAGCATGCGTCGCATTTCCCAGCTTGAAGAAGCCGTGGCGATTTTCAATAAACATCGGGCCGATACCACGCCCGTTGGCATTGCCACCGCGCTTGGCGCGCCCGCAGAGAAGGTCATTCTCACAGATCTGGGCCACTTGCTGGAACATGAGATTGATATGCGGACCATTGTCCTGATCGGCAACAGTACTTCCCGTAACATGAACGGGTGGTTCGTAACCCCAAGAGGATATAAACTGTGATATTTCTCCTGGGAGGCACAACCGAAACCGCGCTCGTAGCCCAGGCCCTTGCTGAGGCTGGCCGTCAGGTGCTGGTCTCAACCGCCACGGACATTCCGCTGGCTGTGGGGACTCATCCTGCCATCCGCCTGCGGCAAGGCCGGCTGGACGAGGAGGCCATGTTGGCCTTGATCGCGCGGGAGCCCATCGCCGCGCTGGTTGATGTCACCCATCCTTATGCGACTGAAGTCCGGGCCACCGCCGAGCGGGTCGCCCGTCGTTCAGGCATTCCGTATTTCACCTTTGTACGCCCCATCGGTTGTGTTACCGATGGCGATGATGTGCTCACGGTGGCTGACCATGCCACCGCCGCACGCCTGACCTGCGAATTCGGGAAGCCCATTCTCCTGACCATCGGCTCCCGGCATGTCTCACATTATGTCCGCCCCGCAAAAGCAGCGGGATTGCTGATTGTAGCCCGGGTTCTCCCGCATCATGAATCCCTGGCTGCCTGCCGTGAGGCGGGCCTTCCTGACGACCATATCATCACCGGACGCGGCCCTTTCACCGTTGAAGAAAACTGCGAGTTGATCCGACGTTTCGCCATCGGCGTTTTCGTAACCAAAGACAGCGGAGAGGCGGGTGGATTCCAGGCCAAGCGCGAGGCGGCCCGGCTGGAAGCCTGTCGCTTCATTGTCGTCAGCCGCACCCCGGTAACCTCATCAAACGCCTATGATCAAATTGAGTCCCTGATACAAGCAGTCCAAGAGTTTGAACAGAAGCACACGAAGACCGCGAAGGAGGAATAATTAATATGAATAAAACATGCCTGATTCTACTCACTCACGGAAGCAAACGCCCCACCTGGTGCAAGCCGTTCCAAACGCTGCTGCGCAAATTGCGCAAGGAGACCGGCAAGTCCAACATTCATCTGGCACACATGGAGCTTACCTCGCCGTCCCTGGAGGACATCGTGGAACTCGTCGTGAAAGAGGGCACGATGAACATCCGGATCCTGCCGCTATTCATGTCCAGCGGAACCCATCTCATTAAAGATATCCCCAAGCAGGTGAAAGCGCTGCTCCGCAAACATCGGGGCCTGAAGATCATCACCCTGCCGCCCCTGGGCTCCCATCCCCGGTTTCTCAAAATGATGCTGGAACTGACCCAGGAATACGTGTGAGGAATAACAGCTGATGCACATTATGGAAGGATATTTACCTGTTGCCCACGCGGCCGGATGGTGGGTGGTATCCCTGCCATTCATGGCGGCAGGAGTTCGCTCACTGAAACGCATCGTTACGGAACACCGCTCGGCGCGGGCGTTACTGGGTACCTCCAGCGCGTTTGTCTTCGTCCTGTCAGCCTTGAAGTTGCCGTCGGTTACAGGGAGTTGCTCCCATCCGACGGGGACCGGATTCGGGGCAATTCTGTTCGGACCATCGGTCATGGCCGTACTGGGATCCATTGTCCTGCTGTTCCAGGCACTGCTGCTCGCCCACGGGGGCCTCACCACACTGGGGGCAAATGCCTTTTCCATGGCGGTTGTCGGTCCCTGGGTCGTGTATGGTCTCTTTCACGGTCTCCGCCGCCTCGGGGCCTCGTTCTCACTCACAGTCTTTCTGGCCACCGCCTTGGGAGATCTCATGACCTATGTATGCACCTCGGCCCAGCTCGCGATGGCTTTCCCTGACGCGGCAAGCGGGTTTATGGGGGCATTTGTGAAATTTCTTGCGATTTTCGCCGTGACCCAGATCCCGATCGCCGTGGCAGAAGGCTTGATCACGGTCATCCTGCTGAACACGCTGAAGTCCTATAATGCAGAAGAACTGAAGGGACTCAACGTTTTGCCAGAGGCAGGGCTAAACCGATGAAAACCGCCCTGATGATTCTCGCCATTGTTGCCCTGGCTATTTTGCCACTGGCCCTGCATCAGCCTGACGCCGGTTCTGAAGCCTTCGGCGGAGCCGATGACAAGGCCAAAGCCATCGTGGAAAACCTGAGTCCGACTTACAAACCGTGGGTTCAGCCATTGTGGAATCCGCCCAGCGGCGAGATTGCCACCCTCCTCTTCTCGCTTCAGGCGGCACTGGGTGCCGGTGTGATCGGCTATTATCTTGGTTATCTCAAAGGACGGAGAAAGAAGGACTAACATGGTTCATTTGATGGATTGTTATGCCTATACCAGCCGGTGGCGACATCGTCACCCCGCTGAAAAGGCGGCTTTCGCCGGCGGATTGCTCCTGCTGAGCTTTTTTATTCCTCTGGCCGGCTTACTGCTGATCCTGCTGACAGTCAGTCTCGTGGCCCTGCTCGGGGCGCGCATCCCCAGCTTACTATATGGACGGGTCATGACTATTCCCATGGCGTTCATCCTGATCGGGGCGTCTTCGCTGCTGGTAACACTGTCCTATCCATCAAACCACCTTCACATCGGCTTTGCTGAAGCCGGGATTCTCCCGGCCATCCATTTGGTGGCGCGCGCCATGGCGGCGGCCTCCTGCCTGATTTTCTTTTCGCTCACCACCCCCACAGCCGACTGGATGCCGCTGCTGCGGAAGTTTTATGTGCCGGCGGTGGTCGTAGACCTGATGCTGATGACCTACCGGTTGCTTTTCGTGTTTGCCGAACGCCTGTCCACGCTCCAGCATGCCCAGGCTGCGCGGCTCGGCAATCTCACCTTCCGGAGCCGGATACGAACCACCGGCCTGATCGGGGCCAACCTGTTCATCCGGTCGCTGGATCGTGCCCGGCGCATTGAACTCGGCATGGAGTCACGCTGCTATAATGGCGAAATTCCCTGCCTGCCGTTTGAACGCAAACCTTCCCTGCCGGTCATCTTCGGTGCGCTCATCCTATGCCTTGTCATTGCCGGATTCGGATTTCTAACCAAGAGGTGGCCTTATGCCTGACTGTATTCTTGAAGCCCGTGATCTTCACTATCGCTACCCCTGTGGGAAGGTGGCCTTGAGCGGCCTGAATCTACGCGTCACAGCCGGACGGAAACTGGCCGTGCTCGGCGCCAACGGCTCAGGCAAGACTACGCTATTCCTGTGTTTGAACGGCACCTATAAACCCACAACGGGAACCGTCCTGTTGAATGGCAAACCGACAGGCTATACGCGGACGGATCTGTTGGCGTGGCGGAAACAGGTCGGCCTGGTTTTTCAGGATCCGGACGATCAGATCGTAGGGGGTACGGTGATTCAGGATATTGCCTTTGGCCCCTTGAATCTCGGGCATTCCCACGAGGAAGCCCGCCGGATTGCCATGGAAACCATGGACCGGATCGGGATCGCGGACTTCGCGGAGCGGCCCGCGCATGAGCTCAGTCACGGTGAGCGGAAGATTATCGCCATGGCCGGAATTCTCGCCATGAAACCCAAACTGGTCATTTTGGATGAACCAACGGCGGGGCTGGATCCCAGCTGGACCGAGCGGATCATTGAATTGCTGAACGCAATTCACCAGAACGGAACCACAGTCGTCCTCAGCACCCACAATATGGATTTCGCCTACGAGTGGGCCGACGAAGCCGTCATCCTGGCACGGGGAGCCACGCTGTGCCTGGGCCCGGTCGGCGAGGTGCTGGCGCGGGATGAGGAGATGCGCAGCGCCAGGCTATATCCGCCGTTACTTCTCCAGACGGCGCGTTATCTCGGCCTTGCCGGTGACGGGGCCCCGGTCCGGTCGAGACGGCAGCTTCTGGACCGGCTTTCCAAGTCAAAAATCAAGAATACGGAATCCTGACTTCCGCTTTCTTTTCCCCTCATCTCCGCCACTTGGCGCCGGGGCGCATCTGACGGGGGCCGGGCTGCTTCGGCTGTTTCGGTTCTTCCAAAAGCAGGGCATACCAGGACTCACCTAAATCGGCATTGGAGAACTGCCCCGCCTTGCCATTGGCAATGGATTCCCAATTCTTCTCAAGGGTCTCATCCTCCGTTGCGGTTTTGCCATCCACAAGGACTTGCAGGGCTTTCTCAGGTTGTTTTTTACGAAGCAGCATCCAGGAATAGGTGGCATAAATGAGAACGGCATCGCGCTTGAATTTTTTCCGGTACTTATTATAAGTTTTATCAAGCGCTTCCAGTTCGCCACGCTGGTATTCACGGCACATTTTCATGCAGCTCAAAACAGGATCGCCCAACAGGGTTTTGGGCAGAAGGCGATCAACCTCCTCGAACCTTTTCAATTGAAAAAGAAACTGCACGCGGATGGCATTGATCTGGCGATCCAGTAGAATGCTCCACTTGCTGTAAGGATCCATCTTGCGACTGGATTCGAGCGCCTCCACCAGCATGGCGTCCTGGTCCTTTCGGGCCTGATCCATGAGAAACTTGATATTACCGCCGCGGCTGGCCATCTGCTCATATTTACGGCGCAACACATTGGTTCGCTCGGTGATGCGTCCCTGGATCGCCGTCATCAGGGCGGTAATCCGCCGGCGAATCCATAGCGTGGTCAAAATTTGAATCCCCAGCCCGAACAGAACGGCTAAAACAATGCTCCAGTTCTGCATGTGGACCCCATAGTGGAGCCCCGCCCACAAACCCACCATTCCCACTAACGACAAAAGTAACGTCAACATATCTACTTAATCCCTTTCCAAACCGCCTGGATCCTTATTAACCTGAATAAATCTCTTTTATATACTATAATGCCCATTTCAACAGCAGAAAATAGGCGGCTGCGGAACCTGTCACCAAGATTAAAGGCCACGCTAAAATCCGGAGCGTAGCGCCGAACGTGGCATTAAAATACCGATTACTGACCACATAACACAGATGCAACGGACTAAGCATCATCCCAAGGTGCCCGCATGCATACGCCAATACCACGTAAGGGCGCATTGCCGGGTGATCCGGCAGGGACTCAACGAGACTCAAAACAAGCGGGAAACTCACCCCCACAAACCCGAAGGCCACACCGGTCAACAGGCCGGCGATGAACGGCAAAAGGATCACCACCAACGTCACGGGAACATGCAATACCCCGAGTTCGCGACTGATCGCACCGGCCGCATTCACCTCTTTCAGCATACTCTGATAGACCATAACGCTCAATACAAGCCCCAGCAGAGGCACCGACTCTCGGCTCAAAACAAGGCGCCCCAAGCGTTTGAACGGGAATGGCTTATCCCAAACCGTATAAACCACACTGCCAACCAGGCCCAGAATCAGGGGTGCGAACTTCTCCAAAAATGACAGTCCACCCTGACTGAGACCACCGTTAACCAGATGTGGCATTAGGTACTTGATCAGGACCCCGCCAACAGCCCACATCATCAAAACCAAACCAATGGGTGCCAACGCTATCAAGATTTGGCGCTTAATCGCAGGGGGTGGCGCGGGAGATTGACGGAATAGTTCTGGTGGCGTCGCCCGGAACAGCAACACCCCGCCCACGACCATAAAGATGCCCAGTGGAATCTGGAAAAAAGCGAACGTCAGAAGGTCACTATTGGTAAGGCTCATGGCCAGTATCACCCCGGGATACAGAGGCCACCAGTGCTCCCAGATGTGACGCCACCAGTAGTTGATCGCCGAGAGCATGTTCCCGTCAAGCTCACTTCCCTGAGCCGCCTGCCGCACCATGGGGGCCGAAAACACCGCCCCACCCGGCATCGGCAACAGGCCGATCAATGCCGGCAGGGCCGCCAGTGTGAACGCCGGTCGACGCACAAACGACTGGATTAACGTGACCAAACGCTCCATCCGCCCTGTCTGACGCATCGCCTCTGACAGGGTCAACAGCAAGGTGACCGTCAAAAGCAGGCCGATCGAAGTTGACTGTACGATTCCCATCACGACGGCATGGGTAAGCCCATTTACTCCCTCCCCAAAGGAAATACCGAGTGAAATCGCACCCAACAGGATGGACAACCACAGGGGGACTTTCAAACGTGCCAGGAATAGAATAATCCCGAATGACAGTAATGTTAAACCCAACGCCGTCATTCAGCACTCCCTTTTACTTCTGGACAACGGCGTCGAATTTGATGACGCAGGGATGACCATTCAGATCCCAATCGGTGGCTCCATCAGGCTTCCCTTCAACCGCTTCACAGGAAACGCTCAAGGTTTCAGCCATAATATAGTCGCGATGGGCTAACACGGCCTGCCTGACCTCTGCCGGCCCGGCAAATTGTACGCGGATCCGCTGCGTCACTTCCAGATCAGCCGTCTTCCGCATATTCTGAAGTTTGCTGACAAACTCACGGGCCAGTCCTTCCGTCACAAGCTCCGGCGTCAAGGCGGTATCCAGGGCCACCACAATGCCACCTTCCGCCGCGACCACGCTGCCCTCACGCGGCAGATGCTCAATAATCACGTCTTCCTGCGTCAGCTCAATGGGCTTGCCATCCAACTCGACCGTCACCGGCACACCTCCGGCCAGCATTTCGATATGCTCAGTTTTAAGCCCGGCCACAAGTCCCGCGGCCTTCTTCATGAGCGGCCCCAATTTCGGCCCAAGCCGTGCAAAGTTAGCCTTGGTCCTAACCGTCGCAAAATCCGCTTCACTCAACCGGAATTCCGCTTCTTTGACATTCAGTTCTTCCAGAATGATATCTTTCAGATCGCTCATGCATGCGAGCATTTCGGCATTCCGGCAGGCAACATGCAATTTCTTCAAGGGCTGCCGCACCTTCAGGTCATGCGCAGACCGCAGGGTACGCCCCAGGACTACCACCGTCATCACCGCAGCCATCTGCCGCTCCAACGCCGCATCACGGCAACTGGCATCCCCGACCGGGAAATCGCAGAGGTGAACGGATTCCGGCATATCGGCCGTCCGTAAATTGCGATAAATGGCATCACTGATAAAGGGAATGAACGGAGCCGCAATCTTGGAGGTATTAAGGAGGACATAATAAAGAGTCGCATAAGCCTGGGCTTTATCCGCATCATCCTGAGACTTCCAGAACCGGCGGCGGCTGCGGCGGATATACCAATTAGTCAGGTCCTCGATGAAGCGCACGAACGGACGCACCGCCCCCTGGAGGTCATAATTATCCATGGCCTTCGTGACATTTGCCGACAGTGATTCCATTGAACTGCGAATCCACCGATCCAGCAAATTCTCCTCCTGCCCACTGCCTACTGTCCACTGCCCACTGGCACCCGGCTCCCACCCATCAACATTGGCATAGGTTACGAAGAAGCCATAGGCATTCCACAGGGGAATGAGCAGATTTCGCATCAAATCCTGCACGCCCGCCTCTGAAAAACGCAGATCCTCCGCCCGGACGACAGGTGAATTGATCAGGTACAGCCTCAGCGCATCGGCCCCATAGGTGTTGACGATGTGGCTCGGGTCGGGATAATTCTTCAGGCGCTTGCTCATTTTGCGCCCATCTTCAGCCAACACGAGCCCATTCACGATGACGTTCCGGAAGGCCGGCTTATCGAACAAGGCTGTGGAGAGCACGGTCAAAGTATAAAACCAGCCGCGGGTCTGATCCAAGCCTTCGGCAATGAAATCGGCCGGAAAATGACTTTCGAACTGCCGGCGGTTTTCAAACGGATAATGCGCCTGGGCGTAAGGCATGGCGCCGCTTTCAAACCAGCAATCCAGCACTTCTGGAATCCGCTTGAGCATGCCACGCCCTTCACGCGAAGGGATCTCAATCTTATCCATGAAATGCTTGTGAAGATCCGTCACCTTCTGACCGGAAAGTTTTTCAAGTTCGGCGGCAGACCCGATACAAATCACTTCCTTGCCATCCTCGCTGCGCCAGACTGGCAGCGGGGTGCCCCAGTAACGGTTACGCGAGATATTCCAATCCCGCGCCTGTTCCAGCCACTTGCCAAAACGGCCATCACGCAGATGTTCAGGCACCCAACGGGTCTGACTGTTAGCCGCGAGAATACGGTCACGCATCTGCTCAACCCGGACATACCAGGCCGAAATCGCGCGATAGATCAATGGCGTGTCACAACGCCAGCAGTGCGGATAACTATGATTGATCACCGCATGATGAGTCAGTTTCCCCTCATGCTTAAGCCGCTTGATGATATCATGATCGGCCTCCTTGACGGCCCGTCCGACATAATCAAAAATCTCTTCGGTAAAACGGCCCTCGGCATCCACAGGACAGGGCGCAGGGAGTTTTTCAAGCTTGCCTACCCGGCTGTCTTCCTCACCAAAGCCCGGCGCCATATGAACCACCCCGGTACCATCCTCGGTCGAGACAAAGTCAGCTGCTATGATCCGGAACGCCCCCTTGGCCTTGAAGTCTGCAAAGTAGGGGAATAGCGGCTCATAGCGCAGTCCAACCAATGACGCACCCGTGAGTTCTTCGATCACTTCGAAGACGGCCCCTTTTTTGTAATAGGCGGGGACCCGGTCTTTGGCCAGATAGTAAAATACATCCCCATCCTTGATTTTGACATAAGGGATATCCTTGCCCACTGCCAAAGCCATGTTGGACGGCAGGGTCCAGGGAGTGGTCGTCCAAGCCAGAATATAAAGGGAATCGGCCCCCTCTACCTTAAACCGGAGCGTCACGGCCGGATCCTGCACATCGGCATAGCCCTGGTTCGTTTCAAAATTTGAAAGGGGTGTGGTACAACGCGGACAATACGGCACGATGCGATGGCCCTCATACACCAGGTCTTTTTCCCAAAGTGATTTGAAGACCCACCAGATGGACTCCATGAAGTCGGGGTCCATGGTCTTGTAATCGTGATCGAAATCGACCCACCGCCCCATGCGGGTCACCACTTCACGCCATTCGCGGGTATAGCGCAGGACAATACTGCGGCAGCGCTCATTGAAGACATCCACACCCAGAGTCTCAATGTCACGCTTTCCGCTCAGCTTGAGGTCCTGTTCGACCTCGTATTCAACCGGCAGACCATGGCAATCCCAACCAAACCGCCGATTGACATAATGACCGCGCATGGTCTGGTAACGCGGGACGATATCCTTGATGGTCCCCGCAAGAAGATGCCCGAAATGCGGCAAGCCGGTGGCAAAGGGCGGCCCATCATAAAAGACATACTCAGGCGCATCTTTTCGCTGATCGAGAGATTTCTTGAATATCTGCTGACGATCCCAAAATTCCAGAACCTCCACTTCCTGTCCTGGAAAATCAACTTTTCGCGAAACCGGCTTGAACATATTACGTCTCTCTCTTTTCCACTGCATGCCGGACCGCTTTTCGAAACGCGGCCGGACCAAACTTCAACTCATGGGAACCCCGGGTGATTTTACAGAGGCTGATACCCAATCGGGCGGCGATGGCCCGTTGTGTGGCCCCCTTTTCCAGCATGCAAACCAACTTCCAGCGCAGGGCGATCTGCGCCCGTTCACGGGGCGTCAATATGGCCTGAAACACATCAAACATTTCATCCGCATCCAACTTGGCGAGAACGGAGGCCAGTTCCCGGAGTACACGATCCGGCTGATGAGTAGATTTAGCCATAAGGCAAAAAGGGCGGAAGCGCTGCGAATTCGTAGCGACCTAGAACTTATAGCCCAGGTAACCACCAAACTCAACGTCTCCAAAATCAAATTTGCTCAAGGAACCCCAGTCCTCAAAGACATAATAAGCGTTGGCCTGGAAACTGAAGCTTTTCCCTAGGGGAATGTTCACTCCCAGAACCCATTGCCAGTACATATCCATCCAATCGCCTTTATCCGCCGCGTCACGGGTGTAGGTTGAAAGAATGCCAAGTCCGCCCTGAAGCAGGCCATCTTTCAGCAAAAGATTGGCTTCGGGAGTGATCCCGTAGTCTAACTCCTGATGATCAGCAAAATCGGGGGTAAAGCCGCATACCAGTTGCAGAAGGGCATTTTCTTCGTGAATCTCATACCCCACACCATACGTCAAATCCTCGTCCGCATAGGGCAGGCTGATAAATTCCGAGTGTTTTTGATGATAACGGACCCCCAGATCAATCACCTGCGTTGAGGCAGCCATGGCAATCCCTGAGAGCGTCCCCGCCATCATCCCGACAATTAATACAACTTTTAATGTTTTCATGGGCCGAATCATAAACACCAAACCGTAGGGCGCAAGCTTTTTCAGTTACCCGCTGTAATAAACAAAGACAGCCAGCGAGGCCGCTGGCCCTCCAGAAGACAGATATAACATCTTGCAAAAAAAGCTCCAACCCTGCCGTTTTGTTGTGTATGCTGATTTACAAATCATGATTTACAGACTTATAATTTTGAGTGGAGACCGACGCGGTGAGCAAATAACGCTCTCCCAGGATCCGATGACCATCGGCAGGGACAAGTCATGCGATATCTGCCTGAATGACCCGGAAATAGCCCTTTCTCACGCCGAAATCACCCACACCACCGAGGGTCTCTTCATCCGGGACCTCGGCTCCATGAACCGGCTCATCATCAACCATCGGGAAGTGCATGAGGCGCATCCCAAACACGGGGATGTTGTGGAAGTGGGTAACACACGCCTTCTGATCCAGGCCTACGTTCAGGCTGAAGTGCAGGGGAAACCTGAGAAGGAGGAAAAAGATGAAGAGGATAAGCGCTGGAGGATTGTGGGCGCCTTCTTGCTTCTGCTGGTGACGGGTATCATCATCTTCATTCCCCGTTGCGAACGCTGGATGATTTCCCCCCGCACACGCCAGGGCAAGCTTCCAGCAGCCCAATTACTCCCACCACCGGGCCAGATGGAAATCAGCCGCCCCACCC
>JBAXDB010000018.1:0-28930 GCA_037141135.1 bacterium
ATCCAGGAAAGTCGGTTGACGAGCAGATTGCCGAGGCCGAGCAGACCATGAACACCACGAAGTTCAACAAGGCGTGTGTGGCAAACGGCATCGACGTTCACGCCGGGGAAGAATGGAAGATGGCGAGCACCGAGAAAAAGGCGGCTTTGGCGTTGTACCTGAAGTCTTTGAAGTAGTCGTTTTCGTGCTGGGTCCGCAATAGCGGCGCTACGAAATCAGCACGGAACCGGGGGCCGCATCCGGTAAAGCAACACGCATGAGGTTTTATGAAAGCTAAGTTACTATCTGAAGGCATGGAAGTTTCCATAACCAAAGGCCCGTATAAGGGTGCCAATGGTATTGTCGTGAGGTCAGATTGCGAATCTGGATATATCACGGTGCGACTTAAAAACGGATACACGACTTTTGTTGAGCCGTGTCATTTGAAAAATACGAAGTGAAGATCCCCGGCAGGCGCCCATGGTCCGTGAATCTATTAAGAGTCACCCGCCGTACCCCCTCCGACCTATTCAATGAGCGTCTCGCCAAGGGCCTATGCGTCCGCTGCGGTCAGGAGCCCGCGAGACAGGGACGGCAAACAGGTGTTGAGTGTGCGAGAATCATTAAAATGAAGAGGAAACCGTTATGGAATGTCCAAAGTGCAAAACCGAAGTGAAGCGAACCCGAATGCCGAAAACACGGCCAAGCGTCACCCATAAATTCAAGATCGACGGCACCGGCTACTATATCCGCGTTGGATTGATCGACGGTCGCCCCATGGAGGTCTTTATCAATGAGGGTCAGGCCGATAATCCCATGATGGACCAGTGGGCCAGGGCGGTATCCCTGCTTTTGCAATACGGATCCACGACCGCGGAACTGGTAAAATGGTTCGCGTGGACCAAGTTCCCGCCCCGAGGGTACACCGACAACCCTGAAATCAGGTCAGCGTGTAGTGTCCCGGATTATGTTGTGCGCTGGATTGACCACCGATGGGGGGCAAAGTGAGCCGCTGCCACAAGCCTCCCTCATTTCTGGAAAACATGAGCCCGGGCGCCAAAGCCGCAAACCAGCATCTATTTCGCCCTACAAAGCCCGAGGGGGCCGAGGGTAGGTCAATACCCGTCCAAGGGGGCGATCAGGGCAGGACGGCGGGAAAGAACGCCGTTTCTATGCCTGAAATGGGGTTTGTGAGGTTGACGCTCAAGGGCCAAATCAGGGGTGGCAAGAATAACATGGGGGTTACGAAGTCCGGGATTCACTTTCCGCGCCGAAACTGGGCGATATGGCGGGATGACATGCTGCGCCAGGTCCGCGAACAGGTACCAGCCCCGCCAAGGTTGGATTTACCCCTAAAAGCCATCATCCACTATTGGGCCGGGGACCGCAAGCGCCGGGACGTGCCGGCCATTCTTGACGCCATCTGGCACGTCCTGGAGCGGTCCGAGGTTGTGGCTGACGACTCCCTGATAAAGTCGGTGGACTTCGTTGGCGCCTACAACAAGGAATTACCGAGGGCGGATATTATCCTTGTGCGGCTGCATCCGGAGTGACAAATATTGTTGGCAACTGGTTAATTTTTGGTATGGTGGCGATGTGCTTCAAAAAAGTATTAGCGAAAGGCAAAGATGAAAGATGAACTGAAACAGTGCGCAGCCAGGCACGCCACTAAGTTGATAGGAAAAATCAGCGAGGTCATGCAGGTCCCTGAAGTTATCCAAGACGCCATTCGCAAGGAGATGGAATACTCCACGATGGACGGCTACAGGATCACAATGCGCCACACAAGCCGAAATGGAGACCCTGAAAATGATAGTCCAGCCTGACTTTCTCTCTCACTGGAAAACCCGCAAACTTTGTACTCGCCTGAAAGATAAATGCGCCCCTCTTTATGTCATTAGATTGTGGTCATTTTGCCAAACATCTAAACGCGATGTAGTCCCAGCAGACCATGAAACTATAGCCGCAATTTGTGAGTACGAAGGGGAGTCAAAACAGCTTCTTTCCGCCCTGACTGATTGCGGATTTATTGAGCCCGAAAAGAACTCCGAGCACGTTATTCATGGGTGGGCAGAATTGAACCAAAGGCTTATTCATAACTGGACTGTGGGTATGAATGGAGGCAGGCCAAAGGTTCATAAAGAGAAACCCAAGGATAACCCAAGGGTTAGCCAAACGGAACCGATTAGATTAGATAAGATAAGAGTAGATGAGATAAGAGACACACAGAGCGCGATTGACCCTTTTGCTATTTTTATTGGAGCCGGAGAGAAACCAGAGGGCGCAATCTCGAAAGACGAAATCAGAACTTACGCCGGGGCCGTCAAATTTCTCAGGCGACATAAGTCTTTCCTGAAAATAAGCGACATGGCTATTGAAACCGCTTTGAAGGGATTGAGGGGATTCCAACAAGAGTGGCCAGCCATGTTGAAGCAATTCCTTGTTGACTGGATCGAGCAGGATATACCGGAGCCCACGAAGAAGCTCAGAATCCATTGCGAGAATTACGCCCAACGTAAAAACCTTTCACCCCATCATTCATGAGGCAATTATGCAGACCACTCTAAACCATGAGCGCCAGATAATAGCCTGTCTTGTTTTCGATGATTCAACCGAATGGGCTCAGGCCGCGTGTGTTGAAAACAAAATAGGGGCGCATAATTTCAGTGACAAGTTTTGCCGCACCGCATTTGAATTATGCAAAGGCATGATCGATGCCAAGATCCCTATTTCGCTTTACGGGGTCTGTGAGGCCGCGAGATCCGGAAAGATTCAGTTTGACGTCGGGGAGTTGTCGCGGATAATAAATGATTCTGCCGTCAAGATACCTCATCTTAAATACAGCATTGATGCCGTGAAGCTGGCCCACTTTGGGCGCCAGGGCGAGGACATAATCAAGCAAACCCTGATGAAGCTAAATGATGATGACCCCGTTGCCGCCATCCACGCCCTGCAAGTCGCTATCACAGAACTTCAGGCAGACCAGTTGCCGCGCACAAATACGATTCATAGTCTTGGAGATTTTAGAGAAATGAAAGTGGCGCAATGGCGTGCTGCCAAGGGCTCGGGATTCACCGGAATACCTTCGTCGCTTAAACCCGTAAATCAGTTTCTTGGGGGATACCGCCGCCGCGTGATGACGATAATCGGGGGATACCGGGGCGAAGGTAAATCAACCTTGATGCGGCAGGAGCTTTTCGGCATGGCGAAGCTTGGATACAAGACCTTGCTGATCACACTTGAAGATCCGATGGAGGTTTGTGACGCCGCGATTGCTGGCAACGACGCCGATGTCAGTATTTACACCCTGGACACAGGAACAGCGAGCCAATGGCAAATTGACAAAATTGAATCAGCATGGGCTTCACTTGCCGCCGTACCGATGAAAATAGCGACGGGGCGCACGATAGATGATTGCCTGTCCTTGATTTCAGTATGCAGGGCGCGGTACGGCCTTGACGCCGTTGGTATTGACCATGTTCAGCATATCGCCCCGTATGTCATCAAGGGGTTGGATCGCAATGGAACCGTTGGGAGTTATTCAGGGGCGCTTTGTCATTCGTTCATTGAAAACGACATTGCCGGACTTGTGGCGTCTCAATTCAGCCGGGACGGGGAAAAGATGGGGCGCAAGCCGCGGTTATCTGATTTGCGTGATTCTGGATGTCTGGAACAGGATGCCCGGGCCGCGCTTTTGCTTTCAAAGGATGGGGAGTTTCATAATCTCGAAGTCGCTAAGAACTCATACGGGCCATCAGGAAACGACATTAAGATCAGGCGCAACGGCGGGGCTCAGAGATTTGAGTTGATAAAGACGATTGAACAAGGAGGAATTTATGAGTAAACAAGGCGGGTTTGAAATTATTTCTAGTGCTGAAGCTTTTAAAATGCTGGAAAAGCACATTCAGCTGATGAATAAGACTTTTATTTACCAGAAAAGTAATAATACCATGCAAATTCACGTCAACGATTACCCCTACGAGGTTGATCTTGATCGGATTAACAGCGAGCGCGATCTTTTAGCGTGGGTGCTTCACTTGTCTGAAAAGAACTGGACAACAACCACGCTTGTAATAGAGTTTGCTGAACGTGTGGCTGGGATAAAAGGCTTTAATATTCATGGGTGCTAAATGAACCAGCTTGAACTCCCCATCATCGGCAGACCCTCCCCGGAGCCCGTAAAAGCAAAGCCACAACCCGAGGCGTGTATCAACAATACCGGAGTGCGGGATTGGTGTCTGAGTTTATTCAGGGGCGAGTCCGTCAGGGCGACGAATCTGTCAACGGCGCGAGGTATGCGTGGGCTTGAACGGGCATTGGATCGAATACGGGAGAAGCATTCATGACCACCATGGGCTGCAAACGAACCACTCCCCGGCAGGCCATGAAGCGGTCAGCACTCCGTAAGGTCTCGAAGTCACCCCGGCGCCGGCAGGAACTCAGGGCTGACGAGACATGGGCTCGGGCGATCATTGACCGCGCTGGCAACCGCTGCGAGAAATGCGGGAGGATAGGGACGCAGGCCGCGCACATTGTCGGTAAGCGCAATAAGGTTTTGCGGCATCACCACCTGAACGGCGTTGCCTTGTGTCCATTGTGTCACGACTGGGCAGATAATCAGGACCCCGCCGCCTTTAGGGAATGGCTTTACCTGAACCGGCACGAGCGGTGGTGCTTGATTGCCGGGAGGTTTGAGGGTAAGGAGCCCCCACAATCCCCCGCACAGCCACCAGACCGCCCCGTCTAGCCAAAACAAGGGAGGGGGAGGCGTCCATAGGGCGGCAAGGGGGTAGATCGGGCCTTGTAGGGGCATCCTGACGCGTTTTGACCCCTGAAACGCAAAAACCCGGCGGATTAGGCCGGGTAGGGGATGAAAAAGGGGGTTATTCAGGGTTCTTTTGCCACTCCCGACGGGCATTCTCAAGCCAGCGGTGCATTATCCGGCGCAAAGCTTCCGCTTTGGGGCCGTCTGTCGGTGGGTCCAGCGGGTTAATGTCCAGCCGCTTTTGCTGGCGGCGTAGCTTGGCGGCGTAGGTTGTGGCGTTGTGTTTCATGGTTCCTCCAGCTGCGCCTTTCTGCCCGCTATCCGGCGGGCGCGGTTGGTGGTTACATCCTCAAAAACTTATCCGCTAAAATTCCCTGTTCGCCTTCATATGAGCTGCGAAAAAAGTCAACCGCTCCGCGTGCCATTCCTCCGCCCGGTATGGCATCCTCTGGGCCGTAAGCCACTCCGTCTAGGATATACACCGGTTGCCCGTAACTGCTGGTTGGATGGTCGATTGTCAAATATGGTTGCACACGTCCGCCGATTATTCCGTTCGGAAACTCTACTGTTGCCATGCTGGTTGTTTTCATCTTCATCTCCTGTTGGTTGTTCTGCCCGCTATCCGGCGGGCGCGGTGGTTGTTGTTACATCCGTGATAATTCGGCGGCCATTCGGCGGGCGTTGCGATCTCGCAACACTCCGGCGCACATACCTAAATACTGGCGCGTGATTTGTTGGGGATTGGCTATCATGCGGTGCCCTACGTTAAGGTTTTCATTACGCCCTATCAGGTATCGGCCAAGATCCATTATTTTCAATTCTTTGATTGCGCTCATCTTCATCTCCTGTTGGTTGTTTATCTTCACGCCAATTTACTATAGCATTCGCCGTGCCAATTCAATACCAACGGGTTATGACTGAAAACCTGTCTCTTTGGTGTGTCTGAGACAATGTGAGACTGTCGCAAATACATGTTGACACACTCAGGGGATAGGCGTATAAGCCGGAAATATGACCAAGCCGGTTAATCCAAAGAACAGGAAAAAACGAGGCCCGAAGCCAGGAACTCATGTGTCACCAGCCACCGAAATGAAGCCGGGGATGACGCTAAACCCCCACGGAGCCCCACGAAAAGGCATGAGCATTGCCGAGACCATCAGGACGATACAGAGCCTGACGCCGGCAGAACTGCGAATGGTGTTAAAGGCCGGTGGAGGGACCGGAAAGAGTGGCCTTGAACAATCCCTTGCCACCATGCCTCAAGGGGTGCCTATGCGGATACTGATGCACGCCTCCGCCGTTATCCAGACCACGTGTGAGCCTCAGCCCGGAGTCCTGAACTACCTGGCGGACCGCGAAGAGGGCAAAGTCACGGAGAAGCATGAGATCGGCGGTCCTGACGGCAAGCCGATACCCGTCGCGGTCTACGAATTCCGGGACACAACCAAAAAACTGGAGTAACACATGCCGGAAGATCCGCCTCCGACTGGTGTGTTTCATAGCAAGTTCCGCCCCATTTTCCCTATCGTGCCGATGGGAAACATCGGAGTCACAACCCGGTATTGCGTGATTACCGGGGGCCGCGGGAGTGGTAAGTCGTTCGCCTTATCGTCTGCCTTGGCATCAGCCATGGAGGGCGAGGGCTACAACATGCTCTATACGCGGTGGACCATGGCATCAGCAAAGGATTCTATCATCCCGGAGTTCACGGAAAAGCTGGATATGGCCTGCGCTCGATACCGTTTCGACGTTCAGATCAACGAGATCCGGCACCGGCTGAATGGCAGCAAATGTTTGTTCAGGGGCATCAAGACCAGTTCAGGCAACCAGACCGCCAAGCTGAAATCATTGCAGGGGCTCAATATCTGGGTGCTGGACGAGGCCGAGGAAATGCCGGATGAGAAGACATTCGACACCATCGACCTATCAATCCGGGACAAGCGCAGGCCCAACCTGATAATCCTATGCCTTAACCCGGTTCATAAGCGACACTGGATATATCGCAGGTTCTTTGATGGCCGCGGCTTGCCTGACAGCGGATTCTCAGGAGTCAACGGCGATACGACGTACATTCACAGCGATTACCTGGACAACTGGGACAACCTGCCCGAGAGTTACCGGGCCAAGGCGATGTCCAGCAAGGCCGGAGACCCACGGCAATACCGCTCTATCTGGCTTGGGGCATGGATGGACGAGGTTATAGGCGCCTTGTGGACCTGGGACATGATAGCGGACCACCGGCGCGATACGTCCGAGATCCCTGACATGGTTCGCATCGTGGTAGCCATTGACCCCAGCGTGAGCAGCACCGGTCGGCAAGATGAGGTTGGGATTATTGTTGTCGGCAAAGGCGTCGATGGGCATTACTACGTGTTGGCTGACTATTCGGGTCGCCTATCGCCTGGAGAGTGGGCGAAGGTCGCCATCAATGCCTATGACGTTCACCAGGCCGACGCCATTATCGGAGAAACCAACCAGGGTGGCGACCTTGTGGCGGCTAACATTCACAATGTCCGTAAGACTGTCAAGTTTATCCCGGTTCACGCCAGCCGGGGAAAGATCACCAGGGCCGAGCCGATTGCGACATTATACACGCAGGGGCTTGTGCATCACGTAGGTCGGTTCCCCGAGCAGGAGTCCGAACTCATGAGTTATGCGGGGTACGAGTCACAGGCGAGCCCCGGAAGGCTTGACGCGACGGTTTGGGGTTTAACCGAACTCGCCGGCATCGACCAGGTGGCGTCATCTGCCGCGATTCAAAGCACGGCGCCCAATGCCCGGAGATAAAAACATTGACAATTTACCCGATTCGGAGCATAAGCGGCTTTTTAGATGCCCTACAAGGCCACAAAACAAACGGAGCAATATCATGAGCAAGGCAAAACAGATGGAACACGGTGGATCCAGTTACAACTATTCAACCGGCAAGGTCGGCACTCAAGGCAAGAAGCCCGAGAGCAAAGGCCCGTCGATGGGGCGCAAGGTTATGCCCGGTGATGCTCATGAGTCCATGGAAAAGCGAACGGGCAAGAAGGGTTGCTGATTACCCGCCACTGAGCGAAGCCCGAAAGGAGCGATGCCGTGAAGTTAGAATTGGTTTCGATACGTTCCACATCCCGCCTACAGCCATGGGTTGTAAGTAAAATACTCTATGATGCTGAAAAGGAATTCAGCAACGACTTCGATATTTTTGACCCGGTCGGCGAGGCGCATAAATTTACCGCTGCTGAATGGCAAAAGAGAGTCGACGAGATTACGACGGAGCGACAAAAGGAATTCGCTCGACATCTTTTGCGCACAAATCCAGCAATCGCCAAGCAATACGCCGCAATGATTCTCGGAGCAGAGTGGACGCCGGGATCTTCCGCCACTCATAAGCGAGAGGCATTCGTCAAGGAATTGAACGACGCTGGTATATTCGTGCGTCCTGAAGATTCCCGCGACGGTCTGTTGATCGAAATGCGCGGTGAGTCCGGAGAGGTTTATCATTTCGGGGGCACACTGGAACCCGGTGCCAAGCCCGAGGATATGCTGACCCACATTGCCGGCGAGATTGCCGCCACCCGCCGCAAGAAGAAGCGCCCGACGTACAAGGTCAAGTCACTGATGCCGCCGGGGTCGAAGTTTCATAAGCGGGGTGCGCGATGAGTGAGGCCGGACTATGAGGTTTGGATGAATAAGACATACACCGTGGAATCTTTAATATTAGACCTGGCTTCTATAAAACTTCCACAGGATTCAGACATTAAAAGACTGGTGGACGTATTGGCGAGGCGGATCGTGATGAGGCAATCTATACATTTGCAACCGTCAAGAGAGAATTTTATACGAGTTGCACACATGCAGCATCGAAAGGAAATCTCAATTGCGAATGATCGTCGAAACGGGAAGCTGTCATAATGTCCTTCTCCACCCCAACCCGTAGCCGCCCCGTTGACGACCTGCTGTCCTGCATCGAGCTATGGTTCGATGACAAGTACCAGAGCGATGACGAGAATTGGCCCAATGCCAGGTTCCTGATTCGTGGCGGTATCTGCTGGCCCGAGCACTACGATCAGGCCACCGACCGGGTTCAAGGCGTGGCGCTGATGCTGGGTTACAATCTGCAAACCGACCGTGCCTATGTGTTCGAGGAGCAGCCGTTTACCTGCATTGACCACATGATAGACCCCGTTAGCCGCAAGATCGAAGCCCCCGGACTGGCTCCATGGTTCAATCAGATGTTCTCAAAGTACATGGGCGACACCTTCTATGTGTCACAGCACGACGATTGCCGGGACCGATGGGAGCGCGAAGTCCGACATTCGCCGTCGATTCAAGCCCCGCCAAGGTTTGTGCCGTGTCCTGAGTGGGGCGATGTCAGTCGTGGCGAAAGCCTGATATGGGAATGGTTGACCCGGAAGCGGGTTCACAGGTTTGCCCAGGAGGGGTTGGACCGCCAGATTATGAACTATCGCAAGGGCGAAGAGAAGTTCCTGCCGGCCTACATGCACGCCCTGGCCTGCTGCCTGTCGGGTATGTCAACGCAGATCGAGCAGGCCCGAGAGGTGGCCCGTAGCCCGCAGAGTTTGATAGGCAAGGTCAAAAACAAGATGATGTTGGATAACCCCAAGGATTGGAGAGGAAATACATGACCCCGACCCGCAAGACCAGATCATGGAGACACGAACTATTCGACGGACTGCCGACCGCAATGGAACAAAGCACCGACGCCGCCATTGACGAGGCCGTTGCCGCCCGGGTGCTGGCGATCGAGGGAATGCCGATCAGTCCCGAGGAGGCCGCGAAGTTCATTCAGGTTGTAAGTCACCCGCAGGCCCGGGGGATTGTCGTCATTACATGGAAGGGTATCCCGATTGTGGACATCATCAAGCAGGGGAAGTATCCCAAGGTTAAGATAGCTGTACTGGAGCGCAACATTGAAACCGGAGAGAAGGGAGTGAAGACGTGAAAGCGTTTCAAGAAGAACTGACGCATTTAATCAACCGGCACAGCATTGAGAATATTGCCGACATGCCCGACTTCATTCTTGCCGACATGATCTGCCGGATGATCGAAGCCATAGGGCCGAAGGTGAAGCAGACGCTTGACTGGCATGGTTGCTCGTCGGTCTGTCATCGTGGGCCGCAGGTTGGGGAGTGCGTGCCGCCAGTCGAGATGGATGTTGCGAAGCTGGAGAGCGAGAATGTCGCGGGAATGACCAGCATCTTGAAAACCGCAATGAAGGTTGACGCAGAGAATCCCGGCAACAACCCGCCCATCACCGCCAAACCTGACCGCATGACCTATGCTGAGTTGTCCGAGAAGTATCACGAACTCATCATGGCCGTGTGTCAGAAGTTCCCCAACGAGTCCCGGCATCAGACGGCCCTGCGCTACATCCGGCAGGCCGAGGCTCCGGCGACAACTGCGGCGAGAGAAGCAGTGGAGAGCGAGGTGAAGCCCAAGACCATGTTCGAGGCGTCGATCAAGGAAGGCGAGGCGCATGGAAAACAAAAGGCCGACGCCCTGATCCGCTTACTCCTTCGATGGTTTTACTGCTACCACCGGGCGGTTGACGGCCACGCGAGCGATGCTGGCGACAAGCACATCAAGCCGTACTTTCTTTCAGTCTACAAGGCGACTGATGAGTTGCTCGGCCCCATGCGGGATGCGGGAACGCTTGACGACGCGACCTGCTCAGAGATGGGGCAGGTATCGGTTGATGACGCGACACGGAAAGAGAGCGAGAAGGAGGCGACCAATGGCAATGGTTTGTGACGCCTGTCATGTTATGCTGATTCGCGCCAATGTCGCCAAGCCGCTCGCTCAGGTCAATGGTGCGAACGGCTCGCGATGGGAGAAGCAATCCTGTTTCATCTGCGGCACCGAGGATGATTGCGCCGCGCATAACGGGATCAGGGACGACGTGCTTCAGGCGGCCAGGGTGGCATGGCGAACGTCAAAGAGAGTCGTCATGCCATGAAGCAAGTCCATCTCTCCAACCTCCGCCAGATAGCCAAGGACACATACTCGCCCTGCCTGACCTGCCCGCATAGTCGCAAGTGCTGTAGCCTGCCGGGGTCGATCAACTGCGAGAAGCACAGGCGTAGTGAGCCCCCTTCTGTGCTACCCGCAAAGCCACCCGCACACAACCCCTAGCGTTTGCTCTTGACTTTTCCCGCGCTTTCGTTCTACCTTCCGCCCAAATACGGAAGGGATTCTCATGGCTGCAAACAAATACGACAATTCAGGGCTCGGGGAATACACCAAGAAAATTTTCGACCAGTTTGCAACCGAGCGTGGCCGCGTCATCGAACCAAAGTGGAATACCAACCGTCAGGACTTCTTCGCTGAATTCAAGGCTATCAAGTCCGGAGAGGGTGAAGACTGGCGCTCAAAGGCCGTAGCGGGGATTGTCAGCCAGAAGGTCCGCGCACTTTACGGCATACTGCTCGACGTTTACCTTCAGGGCGGCCGCATACCGTTCAAATTCATGCCGCGGGGATCCGGCGAAGGCGTTGACCCGGCTTCGATGGACCTCGCCACAACCCGCGTGAGCGATGCCTTTGACCGATGTCATGCCGAGAGAGCCTTTATGAACAACGCTTTCATGGCCTGCATGACCGGTAAGACCTACGCCAAGATCACCCGTCAGGGATTTAAGCGTACTGTCGTGGTGCCCGTGATTGACTTGGCTTATGCCGCCAGTATCGGCATGAATCCCGATGACGTGCCCCGGACCACAAAGGTCATTGAAGAAGACGGCGACGCCTGGGAGTACGATTCAAACTGGGAGATGTTCACCGACCCCGAGGCCGCGTTTAACTGTCGGCAGGGCTCCATGGTGCTCCAAAGTCAGTTGATAAGCTCCTACATTCTGCGATCCAAGATGGGTCAGCCGTATTTCATTGACGAGCAAATTGAGGAAGCCTTGGAGGACTCCAAGAAAACCGATGGTGGACAGGCCGGGACTTCGGACCAGTCATTACCGCCCTATCTGCGTTCCCTCGCCAATCGGAAGCGCAACATTCAGTACATCGAGGGATGGGGGCGATTGCCGAACGAGCAGATCAGCAAGTTCCTGAAGGAGACCGCCGGCCAGCAATTCCGGATCGACCAGGACAGTCTTAACGCCCGCATGGATAACCGTAGCGGAGTGGGCGAGAATGGCCGCGAGTCCCAGGTTCATATCTGCCTCGCCAATGGCTCTATCGTGAGATTCGCCCTTGTAGACGAGAGCGACAACCCGTTTTATGAAGTCGAACTCGAAAAGATTCCCGACGAGCCCGTGGGCCGCGGTGTTGCCGACAATGCCAAGATGGGGCATGACCTCGCCGGGGCCGGTATCCGCCAGTTCATCGACAACAAGTCTTGGAGCGGCAACGTCCAAATGGCGATGAAGCGCCGCCTGTTCATCAAAACCCCGGACGCCATCAAGCCCGGCGGCATGTGGTACTTGTCTGAGGACGCCAAAAGCGCCAACGAGGCCATGCAGCAGATCATCGTCCAGGATGTCGGGGAAACCCTGCTGAGCCTGATAGCCATGGGTGAAAAGTACGCCGATTGGGATACCATGATGTCCAAGATCGAGCAGGGCCAGGTGTCACAGACCAAGAAGACCGCCACCGAGATCATGCAGCAGGCCAAACGGTCGGACTCCTACACCGGGAGCGTGATTCGCAATTTTGACGAAGGCTTGACCGAGCCCATAGCCGAGCGATTCTTCCTGAACATGGTGCAGGATCCCGATGTCAAAGGCGGCAAGGGCGATTTCGTATGTCAGGCCCTGGGCTTCGAGTCGTACCAGGAGAACTTCGCCACCATCACGGCATTGCTGAATATGTACCAGGTGTTCTCGCAGGATCAGGAAGCCCGGGGCGAGATGAACGTCAGGAAGCTCATGGAAACCCTGGCAAAGCGAAACCGGGTGGATGGCAAGGTGTTTCTTCTCACGCCTGAGGAAAAGGCGCAGAGACAGGCCGAGCAGCAGGCCCAACTTGCGATACAGCAGGCCATGAGCCCACAACCTGCAACGTCTCAAGAGTAGATTTCTTAAAATTGATATTGACATTTGTGAGAAAAAATAGTTAAAGCCTGAACCATGACGACGTTCCTATCCAAAATACCGCAGAATGTGAACTTCGCAGAATTGCGCGAGTTCGAGCCGGGGCTTGATTCCGCCATACGGGATGTCGCCCAGGGATTCGGGACTCCGGTAATCAACGGCATATCGTCATTGCTGGAGTCCATGGCTGCCGTGCGAATGTCGCAGATGCTTCACGACGCCGAAGATAAGGACGCATTCACAAAGGGCGTCATCAAGGGCCTGCTGACCGCAGCGGCCCTCCCCGGTCTCTGTAATGATTTCGTAAACCCAAAAAAAGAAGGAAAAGAACAATGAACACAAAGAAATTAGGCATCATCGGACTTCTGTTAATCAGCATCATCGCCATTGCGAGCATTGTTCAGGCCGCAACCGTGACCGAGCCGACCACGTTCAGGGACCGGGTTGTATTCAGGGGGTCCACCGGACCGGATTTTGACGCCGACAATTCGTTTTCAATCGGGCAGGTGAAAGTTACCGCTACCGCCGCGCAGTTGAATGCGGCCGGATCCGGCACCGTGACGAACGGAACCCTTAATCCGCTGATTGTCAGTAATGCCAATCTTCAGGTTACGGCGTCTAATGTTGTTGTTGGCGCTACACTGACCATTGTTGAGGGGGCCTTGACTGATAGCACCGTGGTCACCGGCGACATTAAAGACGGAACTATTGTAAATGCCGACCTGTCCGCTACCGCCGCTGTTGCGCATAGCAAGGTCGCCACAAACACAATCGGCGCATGTGTCATTACGAACATCAGTACGCTTTCAACTAATATCCTGTGGTTTGATGCTCAAGGCATGTTGACCAACAAAACCGTTAATCCCTAACATGAAAAGCATCCTCATAACCATTGTCGCATTGCTGGCCGGTATCTCGCTGGCCGGAATGGTTGACATCGAACTGATCGTCACCCCCGGCAGCAATGCCCAGGTGTCGGCAACAGCCAAGGGTGTCAATGGGTACGTCAATTCAGTGGCTATAGACGTGGCCGCAGCCTCTACAGGGACGGTGACTGTTGCGGTTACTCCCGTATCGAGCATGGCCGCCAGGACCATTGTAAGCACTAATTCGACGGTTTCGGATGTCTGGTTGGATCCCTCGGACTCCGCCAGTCGCCGTTATGCCGTCACTGACCGGGATACATTCACCCTGACCGCGACCAACGAGACGGTTACGGCCAAGGCGTACAAAGCTGTTATTCGAGTCGAAACGCTGAAATAAGGGAGATTACCGTTATGGATGGAGATGTCATAGAGTCAACGCCGATCGCAGTACCAGTTATTGCGCCTTCGAGCCAAGACCGCGCAGCCATTGAAAGCCAACAGGACGCGGCTTGGGCCGATGATACCACCGATACCGGGGCCGATAGGCCCGCCCCTGAATCCGATGTAGTTCCCGCCGAGGAAGAGGGCGTTATTGTAGACAAGCCCGCCCTCGCCAGTTCCGTACCCGCTCCGAAGCCCGGAAAGACTGAAACCGTCGATGAACCCGCCAAGACTGACGAGGTAAAGACGGAGGAAATCACGACGGAGACCGTCACTCCTGAAGCTAAGGCGGAATCGTACTGGAAAAAGCTGACCGAAGTTTTCCCTGGTGCCTACGCGGTGTCACAATCCGACAAGTTCAAGTCGTGGTTTGCCAATCTATCGCCGGCTGACAAGGCCGCAGCGGCAAATCTGGACGACCCGGACGCAAGCATCAAGATCATGGGGCGCTATAGCGATGACGTTGTAGCCGGTCGCGTGGCCGAGCCCCAGCCTCCAGCCCCCGCCAAAGCCTTCGAGATCAGCGAGCACATCAAGACCCGCAACATGGACGGGATGAAGATCAAGCTCGCCAATGGGGAAGAGACCACCCTGGGCGCAATGGCAAAGCCCGAAGAGTTCGGCGACATCATTTCAGCCATGGGGGCCATGACGGAAGCCGCCGAGAAGTCGGTAATGTCGCAGGCTACCCAACTGATTCAGAACCTTGTGGACCAAGGCATATTGGTCACTGGGGCCAAGTTCAATCAGCTTCTGGAGCGTTTGGGCGAGAAAGACCTGACAACCAAGGTCCCGGATGCCTCTACAATCACCAATGACCCCAAGTTTATCGAGTTCAGGGATAAACAGCCGTTGCTTAAAAAGGCATGGGCGGCCGGAGATGCCGATAGCCGCGCCGAAGTCATTGCCATGTTCAAGGCTGACAAGGCCCGGAATACCGTTGTCGACACCACCACGACCCAGCGCCGGACCAACGCAGCCAAGAACGATCTGCACAAGGGTTCGCTTCGCAGTGGTGGCGCCCAGGGCAAAACCGGGGATGATGGCAAGTCGGTATCCGAGCAACAGGACGCGGCTTGGGATACGCCGCTTGAGGTTGAAGGGCAGAAGGTTTAATGGAATGTATTGATCCAGTGGCCCCGAAGGTGTTTCGCGGGGCTGACATTGAGATACCCGGAGAAGTCGGAATGTTTCGGTGCCCGGAATGTGAAAAAGATCAGAACGGAAGAAACACGGTGTTGTTTAGAGGAATTTTGAAAGCCGGGACGATGGTTGAAGTCATGTGCCGAAGGTGCAAGGCCAAAATCAAGTTCAAGGCAGGAGAGTAAGTTTTAAGCCCGAAAGGGTTTTTTATAGACTTCTTGCAGCTAGTACCCCTCGGGTGAGGAGGCCATGCGCTAAAGGTCAAGTCGGTTAGAACCGAAAGGACAGGCACATGGACAGGCTCACAGTATTTGACAGTATCACTCCCCCAAACAGGATCTACGCCAGCAAGCGTATCCTCACGATCGCCAGCCGACTTGATGTAACAGGCCGGTACGCGACCGTAGACGAACTCCCCGCCAACATGGGGGATACCCTTAACCTTCGTCGGTACCAGGAATGGCCCGAGGTCACGGCTCCGATGTCGGAGTATCTGAACCCCGAGAGCTTTATTCCAACCTTCGAGGACTTCCAGGTGACGGTTGAACCCTATGGGCAGTCGATCCGCTTAACCTCCAAGATCGCTGACATGCACCAGGATCCTGTTGGTAAGATTCAGGCCGACCGTGCCGCCCAGAGCGCAGCCCGGACCGCCATGAAGGTGGACTTCAACAGCCTCAAGGCCGGCACGAACGTCAGTTTCGGCGGAACTGGGACGACCCGCTTGACGGTGAATGGCGCCATCAGCAATAACCTGCTGAAGTCCATGCTTCGTCAGTTGGAGAATGACGGCGCGACCCCGATCACCCGCCGCTTGGCCGCTGGTCCGAACGTCAGCACCGAGCCCGTGCCTGAAGCCTTTGTGTGCTTCGGTCACGTCAACCACCTGGCCGACCTTGAGAAGCTGGACGGTTGGGTCCCGGCGCACAAGTATGCGCAGGCCAATGCCGCAGATCCCGGCGAAAAAGGACAGGCTGAAGGTTTCCGGTTCATCTTGAACCGTGATGCCCCCGTGTTCCTGGCCGCCGCGACCAGCGTGTCGAGCACCGCCTTCTTGTCCAACAAGGGCAATCCCGCGAGCGCGACCTATCCGGACGTGTACCCGCTGATCGCCATTGGTCAAGACTCCTGGAGTCGGGTGCCGTTGAAAGGCAAGAACGCCATTGTCCCCATCGTCCTGAACCCGGGTCATCCCTCCATCGGGGATGTCATGGGCCGGTTCGGTGCGGTGTCGTGGTGGGCTTACTTCGCCTCGGTCATCACGAATCAGGCGTGGATTCACCGCACGGAGGTAGCCTGCACCGCCCTGTAAGGGGTTATGCGCTTCGCCCGGTCGAGTTGGCCGGGTGAAGTTCAAGTTTCGAAGTCTCAAGAAAAAGGAAAAAAGATCATGAAATACATGGGAATCATCAAGGCAACAACGGCGACTTTGAATGTCGGCCTCGGGTTTATCCCGCGCAAGGTGCGAGTTACGAATCTAACCGATCTTACCGAGCATCTGTACGCGACCGATATGCGTGCCGGCGTTCTGGCGGAGACCCACTACGGAATCAGTCGGGCCAAGGCCGGCGACCTGGCGGCAGTGACCACGGCGGCGGCGGGCATTGTGCCTTACGTCGGCGGGACACTGCTCACCGCGGACTCCACGACCTGTCTGGAGCGGAACGACAAAGACATGCGCGTGGATGGCGCAACCTCCACGACCGCGATCAGCACGTTCACGGTCGGCAGCGTTGCGAACAAGACCGGCAACTTC
This sequence comes from bacterium, assembly GCA_037141135.1. Taxonomy (GTDB): domain Bacteria; phylum Verrucomicrobiota; class Kiritimatiellia; order CAIKKV01; family CAITUY01; genus JAABPW01. The sequence goes on from JBAXDB010000018.1 coordinate 16,998, forward strand.
AATGTTGACGTGTCCAGCAGCGGTGTTGTCGGGGCGGGATCGGTCATCATCATCAAGGGTGTGGAATACTACATCGTGGCGGTGGTGACGGATGGAAGCACCGGTGGCGGGGCGAATGAAGTCACCCTGAGCGACCTGCCGGCTGGCGCAGTGGCTGGTTCGGTGTTCGCCATCGACAAGATCCGTAGCCGGTTCGACCTGATTGGGGCGAAATCCGGCAAGGTTACGCTTCCCGGTATCACCATCGGGGCCAGCGCGACAGTCAATAACACGGACGGCGATGTCCTGTTGATCGAAGCCGAAGACTGCTAATCGGTTGTTTCAAGGCAAGTCACAGGGGGAGGGCGCAATCTCTCCCCCTGTTTTCCAAGGAGATACGAAGATGTTAGACCCGAAAGACGATGTGAAGTCGGCCACTCAAGAGCCCGATACTCTCAAGGCTAAGAAGGCGCTGCCTTTGATCTCAAAAACCCTTGTGAATAAGGATACCGGCGCCAAAATGACGCTTGTTCACAATCCCAATACCGGAATCTACGCGGAAACCATCACCACCCTGGACGGCAAAGTGACCAAAACCACTCATGCCGGTATCAGTCATGCGTGGGGCAGATTTGAAGAAGTGAAGAAGTAACGTAAATTAGTTCAGCAAACTCCAAATAAGGAAGACAGGCGAACATGGCAAACGAAAACGATCCCAAAACAGAACCCAAGGCGCAGACGATCAAGGCAGGCACCAAGCCCGAGAAAACCCGCGATGAAGCGACGGGCGACGTAACCGAGCGGTGGACCGATGAAGACGGGCAGCGTTGGGAGAAGACGACTTACGGGGCAGCCAACGGGCGGCAACGAGCGGGAACCTTCACCCTGACGAAGATAGCGGAACTCCGCTTCTTCTACGGCCGGTTCCAGGCGGCATCCCAGGCCAGTGACCAACAGATCGTTAAGGTATGGTACAAGGGACACGGCAAACAGTACAAGCGCGGCGAACTGGTCATTGTGCCGTCTACCCATCTCGGGGTGTGCGGGATTGCCAACCAGGAGCGCTTCAAGATGGAGCCCGGCCAACCGTTGAAGAAGTTGGCGCCCTACAACCCCTACGGGTTCACAGTGGACTTCGAGCAGGGCAACAAGGGCGAGGCCACTCAGGAAGAGTACGACAAGCGTATGGCGGAGGGGACCGAAGCTAACCGGCAGCTTGCGGCCCGAGGCGTGGCGGTCAATCAGTAATCGTTAAGGCCGGCGAGAATGTCCGATAGAAAGGGTGCTCAATGGCCTTAAAGGTTGTCAAATATACAGACTTGATCCCGCGAATGATGCGGGACATCACCAATTACTCGCTGGCGACTACTGTATTCGCATTGCAGGACGCCGGCCGCGAGTTTTGCAACAGGTCTGAGGCATGGTTTGTTGATCTGGATCCGATTGACGTAGTAGCCAACCAGCAGGAATACACCCTTGACCCGACGCTCATTGCTCAGATCAAGAAAGTGGACTCCGTAAACCTGCTTTCTTCCGATGATGTCGCAAGCGGATACCTAGGCACAAGGGTTCACGCCTCGCGCTATCGCCTGATTTTGCCTAACACGCTCAGGTTCGACGATAACTACATCCCTACAACCCCGGTGACATCCGGGATGGTGGTCAGGGTCACGCTCGCGCCAACCATGGGAACCAATGAATTACCGGAATGGCTTATGGCTAGGTGGGCCGAGGGCATCATAGGGCACGCCATGTACACCCTTTTGCGGAAGACCGACCCCAATACGGCGGTAGTTTACCTGAATCAGTTCAACGCCAAGCTCGGGGAAGCCATGGCGGAGAGCCTGGAGGACATTCACCCATGAGCGTAGGAACATCAGTAGTTGCGGCCGTAATCACTCCGGAGATCAAGCGCGTCGTCGTTTCCGGTGGTCCGGTGTGGTATCGTCAACTCGTTACGGCCACATTATCAGGTTTCGGAAGCCACGCACCGGCCAATATAGTGCTTTTAGTGTATCGCATCAATACCTTGGTGGCAATTGCCCAGGCCCCTGTTGACAATGGCGCGACTTGCGCGTTCAGTTTGGACACCAATACGGCGGAAGTCGGGGCGGCGCTATCAGGGGCGGCAGAGGGCGGATCCCGGGAATTCAACGTCTACGTTTATGACGCCGACCCCACCAGTCTTGAATTGCTGGGCATGGGGACCATGGATATTCAGGCGACCCGGGATTATTCCGCCGTGGCCCCCATCCCTCCGCTGTCATCCACAACGCTATTCATTGGATCCTTTGCGTTCTATGACGGCAAGACCTATATTCGGAGTTCAACGGATGGGCTTTATTACGAGTTTGCCGCAGCCAGAAGCGGTGATGAAGTTACGGAATCGCTTTCAACGGTTGGCATTACGATACCCGGAAGCCCGTAAAATCGTTTTACAGTCGCCGGTGTATCTGATAATTGATTGATATGAGGTACATTATGAAAAGTCTGCTATTCGTTCTTGTCTCAATTCTGGCCGGCTGCGCTTCAGCGGCAAACAATGCGGTCCAGGTCAACAGCACGAACGCGGTACTGACCTCGCCTCCGGGCTTCTTTGAATCAAACAATGTGGCTCGGCTGACAGCCGTGAACGCCTCCAACGCCGTTCAGGACGCCGCGATAGGCACCAAGGCGAGCACCAATACAACCGATGCGCTCGCGGCCACCAATACCGCCCAAGATGCCGTCATAGCCCTGCGAGCGACCATAACCGCCCTTGCCGCCACTTCCACCGCCGACCGAGCCTATGCTGATGTGGTGAGTTCTAACGCCGTTGTCACCGCCCTGACCAATGGGGTCGGCTCGGGCTGTACGGTGACGACGACGGGAAAGACGTTCTATGTATCGGTTGTGGCATCGACAGGCACAGCGGCCAGCGTAGACGCTGATCTGCAAGACCATAAAACCAATTCGGCGGCGCATTCGGCGTTATTCGCTCAGTCCAACCTGACCAATATCCTCGGTGAATTGATGCTCACCACCAACTCTCCTGACGGTATCACGATTATTTACAGCGGCGGCAAAATTAGCGCGGTAGCTGCTGGTGTGGCGTGGGGTGCGATTACAGGCACGCTCACGAATCAAACGGATCTGAACAATGCCTTGAACGGCAAATATCCCAACTCTAACCCCTCTAACTACTGCACTATTTTCGCGGCAACCAACGGGCTTAGCGGGTATGTGTCAACCAACGACCTCCGCGTAATCAACAGCACAACCAATGTCAGCGGCGGGTATCTCACATGGGCTAACAACGTTATCAGTCTGACTCAGGCGGCCATAAGCAACGCTATGGCGAGTGTGTATCAGCTTGCGGGCAACTATTGGAGCAAAGGCGACGCAGTGACCAATGCCACTGATAGCGTGGCGGTGCATACCAATGACGAGTCCTATCTTGCCAGCCTGACCAATTTCACAGTCAGCGGGCCAGCCAGCGTGACACGTACAGGGCGCAACGTGGCGCTTGTGGTGAGTAATCAGACTCTAGACATGGGCGGCTATGTGGCGACTGGCGCGGTGGGCACAGCGGCCTATGCGTCGAGTAACCAGTTTGCGACCAGTAATCAGGGGGCGAAGGCTGATACGGCATTGCAAGCCGAAGCAGACCCGACTACGACTAACCTTTTAGACCTCGCCGGCACGAGGGCAATGACGGGCAATAGCGTGACGCTGGCGCGGGACGTTAAGAGCAGGAATGCGACGAGTGCGGGGGTATACGGCGTTGCAATGGGGCAGGATACCGTAGCGGCGTATCATGGCGTTGCGATGGGTGACGGCACCACAGCGGGACACCACGGCGTTGCAATGGGATCTACCACCACGGCAGGAGATTACGGAGCGGCGTTTAATAGTGGCTCCGTGGCCGGCTTTGTAGGCGCGGCATTTGGTCAGACGTCAGTATCAGGCGACTACGGTTTTAGTGCGGGATATAAAGGCAAGGGCGCGGCAGGTTCTTTTGTTTTCTCAGATTTTGTTGACATGGTGGACTTCGACCGCACCGCATACACCAACTGGTTCAGCGTTCGGGCCAGTGGCGGGACGTACTTTAAGACGCCTGACTTGACCGTGACAGGAACGGTGACAGCGACCAGTTTCAACGGCTCCGGCTCCTCCCTCACCGGCGTTCTCAAGCCCGGCAACACAAACGGCTGGGAGGTCGGCAGTCACGCTGGCCTGATATCCACCAACGGCGTAGTCAGGATTGACGCGGAAAATAAGCGCACCAACACGTTCGGCGGGGCGCTTGTAATCGGGCCGGTTCGGTATCAGGCAAATGGGGGTCAAGCTACAGCGAATGGCGGGTGGGGAAACTTCGGAGGCTCAGCCTTCGGCGTGGGTTCATGGGCAAATTATAGCGCCACTGCCAGCGGCGATGGTTCATGGGCAAATTATAGTTCTAGTGCCAGCGGCGATGGTTCATGGGCGGGTGCAGCGTCGATTGCATCCGGGCTTCACTCTTGGTCATTTGGGCAGGGGGCTACGGCTAGCAATGACTATTCATTTGCATGGGCCGGATCACACTCCCACGGATCGTATACCTTCAACATCTCAACGCCCAACCTGTTTTACCTTGGCAACACGAATCTGCAAACGTTCCTGGATGCGAAGATGAACAGCAGCGGCGTCACCACGATCATCTACAGCAACCCGGCGGCGTTTCAGGCGGCGGGCAACTACCTTGTCAGCAACGGCGTAACGGGCGTCAATAGCCTTGGCACAGGCTTTGTCAATGGTCAGGCAACCAATGTCGGAAGTCTGACGCCGTGGACAGGGCAGGGCTACTTGACCAACGTGACGACGGCGCAGATTGCGGCGGCGGGGGGCGTGACTAATATCCTCACGGCGGCAACTAATCTGCCAGCGGGTCAACTTGTTTATCAGGGCGGCACGTTGTACGGCGGGACGAACGATCAGGCTGGCTCCGGCGGGTCAAGCTACGGGTTCCTGAACACCAACGCGAACGTGGGCGTCTACACGTCGGGCACGAACGTCCTCGTCGGCACGAACTCACCGTGGATCTTCGGGTCAGGTAGGATGTGGTTGACTGATAGCGGCGGCACGAGTACGCTTTATCATATCACCTCGGGAAATGTGACAAACCTCATTGGGAGCTTTACAGGATTATGAGTACTGCAATATTCAAAAACATCAATCTGGTCGATTCTCTCCCCGAACTTCGCTTGACGGATACAGGAAGTGATTACGCAAGATTAGTCAGAGCACAAGCAAATAATGGCTTGAATTTATATAATAGAGTATCTGCTGTTCCAGACTTTAATAATATAATTCCGACAATGGTTAGCAATTCTAGCCCATCGGGTTTGGTATTTTATTCCTCACAGTATAGTGCTAGCGGTAATGATTGTGGTTATTGTGTTTTTGATAAAAGCGATTCAACTTGGTGGACTGCTTCTTCAGGGTCTGCTCCTCAATATGTTGGGTATAAATTCGCATCTGCCCAAACAATTACCTCTTATAAAATTACAGCCAGAGTATCTTCTTATGATAGAGCTCCTTCAAACTTTACTTTTCAAGGTTCTAATACTGGTGCGTGGGCAGGAGAACAAGTTACACTAGACACAAGAACAAGTCAATCTTGGAGTGCTGGAGAAACAAAATTTTATAGTTTTACGAATATTAATTCTTATTTATATTACCGAGTGAATATGACTGCTTTCCAGGGGGGTGGTTATGGAGGTTTTACTGAACTCCAAATGTCCGCTGATGCTCCTGTTGTAAGTGAAATTTCTTTGATTTCTTCAATAAATTCAGCAGTAACTGGTGAAAAAGGTATTCAAACATACGGAGACATAGGCGGAAGAACAACTATAGACGGTCTCACCACTCGTTTCAATGTCGCTGGTGTAGAAAAAGGACAACTTGGTTCTACAATGGCTTGGACTTTACCCAACACTATCACAGGCTCTACTGATGCTATCCAACTCAAAGTCAAAGGTAACGCTACTCAAACCACTAATCCCTTCCAAATTGTAACCAGTGCTGATGCTAATATTTTATCAGTGGGAAATACTGGAATTATAAATGTCATCTCTGGCACATCTATCAGACCAAGTGCAGATGGGGTGAGTGCGATAAACTTTGCTTCAGCAACTGGTACAAGCACTTGGAGTCTGGATACGACAAACTTGCGTATAGGTGTGGGTACTACCACGCCTGGAGCAAAACAACATATCCTCGCTACCACCGAACAACTTCGCTTAGGTTATGATGTTTCAAACTATCTATCAGCTACTATTGGAAGCACAGGTAGTGCGACACTAGCTTTGACGGGAACGACACCTATATTTACTTTCTCACAGGGCGTGATATTCTCGTCTGGTATTACAATCGCCGATGCAAAGGATATTGTGGTGAATACTACGACGGGTACGAAGATAGGTACGGCTACAGGTCAAAAACTCGGCTTTTGGAATGTTACACCGGTAGTCCAGCAAGCGCATATCGCAGACCCTACCAGTGGATTGGTAACTGACGCAGAAGCAAGGACAGCGATTGCTTCAATTAACGCTTTACTTGCAACTTTAGGACTTACAGCGGCATCATAATAAGGAGGATATATGGACAAGAAATTAGAAGAGATGACACCGGAAGAACTGAAAGCCATTGGCTACGATCAATTCGTGCAACTGGCAAACCTTCAGGAAACCATTCGGCAAGTACAGCAGAACATCAACCTAATCAACGCGGAGTTGAGCAAGCGACAGCCTCAAATCCGTCCTTTCATTCCACTGCACGATCAAAACCCACAGGAGAAATCATGAGCGATCTACCCACACTGAACATCATGGAACCCATCATCATCCCGGCGACTGAAGAGAAGAACTTTAATATTCCGTGGGTGACGCAGTTCTCGTGTACGGCTGACGACCCCGCGAATGTCCGGCTGTACGCGATCATTCGGCCATCGTGCGTGCTGGCGAATGGAACTCGTGAGATACTGGTACAGGACGGCAAGTGCGCCGTGGTGGATATTCAGGATTTGTTTGGCATCTTACAGGGGACGAAGATCGAACCAAAGTTGACGCCGGAAACGATCCAGATGGGTGGGCAACTAATGGGGTTGACCTTGATGTTCCTGAACGCATACCTGACCGACAAAGCGGCTCCTGACGTGGTGGTTGAACCGGTGGTTGATCCTGTGCCGGAAGTGGAGATTGTGCAACCATGACCCGTCTCCTCGTACTCCTTGCGTTGCTGGCTGGCGCGGCTCTGGCTGGCGGTTGCGCCTCTCAGCGGATGGAGCACGACGACTACCCGCCTGAGATTGCGAATCAGTGTATTCAGGCGCGGGCAGAATCTATCAGGGCGCGACCGGATAAAGCGGTGTATCCGGTACAGGTGACGTTAGAGGATGCCCCGCGTGGCACTATGGGCGGCTGGACAAGTCCGGTCAACGGTGGGTTCCATGTTTCGATCTGGCGCGACCAGAGGCCGTTCTATGGTTCGCTCCGGCATGAGATGGGGCATTGTTTCGAGGGTTGTTATTCGGAGGACTCTGTAAAATGAATCCCATCATCCCTGCAATGGCTTTGAAACAGGTCGCAGAGTTCGGGGCGTGGGTGGGCATGAATTTGTATCTGGCATGGCATCGTGGGGCGTCTCACGAACGGGCTGAACGGTATCGGGTACGGTTAGCAGAGTTGGAGTTAAAAAGGAAACAAGCGAAGGAGTTGAAATGAACAATGAAGAATCTAATTCGCGGGTGGATAAACTGCAACGCATAAGGCGGAGAATTAAAGAAAACCGAGCATGTTTGATATGTATTCGTAGATGGGCTGGGGGCGTGCGAAAATACGTCACCTTTTGCTCTGTGGTGGTAATGGCGGGATTACTCGTGGGCGGTTGCGCCTCAATCCAAGAGGCGTGGATGAAAGGTTACGTGGCGGTACATGACGCGGCTGATGCGGCCTTGAGCAACAAGCCCCCCGTCGTGGTATCGGGTGTGACCAACGCGCCCCCTGTAGCCGATCCTGCCCCCGTTGTGGATGTGTCCAAGCCCCTGACCATGCCTTTACGCTCTCATGGTTCAGAGGCGCAAGTTGATAAATGGCTGGAAGACGGCGGTGCTCCGGAGTGCGGCTTGATCTCGCCTGACATCCGGGCGCAACTTGTCCGGCCTAGCGGCAAGACCTGGGGTTATGCGCCATTCTGGAAGTCGGGCGCGTTTCTCGGACTCAAGGACGGCAAGGTATCGTTCAGGGATGTGTCATTCGAGGGGCAGACCTACACCTTTATCGGGTACTCGGCTGGCGATCATTTGAATGAGGCAACCAAGGCCAAGGCTGGCGACTCGATCAAGTATGTCGAGGCTGGGCATGGAATGTTTACGTATTGGGAAACGCGGGATTAACAACCAAAAACAGATGACCACCGGGGCGGGGTATCGTCGGAAAGTGAACATGAGCAAGCACCATAAAGCGATTGAACAACTCAACTCCGAAATCACGGCATCTGGCCTTGACCCGCAACATAAGACCTATGCGATTGATGTGCTGGCAGAAGTGGACGACATTACGAATGGTTGTGATGACAAGATCCAAGGTATCACAGACGCCCTACTCAAGATCACTGGCTACATGGTGCGCCGTGACATCTTTTTGCAGGACACCCACACGAAGCAGATTGATGCGATGCAGAAAATGGTTTCCTCTCACGCGGACACTTGCCCGCTTGCCGACCAGATACCTACGCTGGTTATCGACGCCATGAAAGCCCAGGCATTGAAAGAGGACGGCTCACAGGTCACCAGCGGCAACACGACGGTCAATCTAGGCGGGTATCGGGCTTCGGGCAAAGGGTCGGTCGTGCTCGGGCTTGCGGCGTGTCTCACGATTTGTTGGATAGGATACCTAATCGGGAAAGGGGCGGGGATTATATGAACTACGGACAAATGAGATCCATTCTCGGAACCGGCCTGACAATGTTTATCCTCGCCTATGGCTATGCGTGGTCAATGGGGGTAATCCCGCCGCTTCTTTGCGCAAAGCTGGCAGTTGGGGCGTTGATCCCTTGGGCGTGGGGCAAGGTCACTGATGCTGACAAGACGGTTCCAAGTCTGGATAACGTCAAGGCGCTGATAGGGGTTAAGCAACCGTGAAAATCCTTTTCCTAATACTTCTTGTGTTGATAGTCGCTTTCGTGGTGGACTTTTTCAATGCCATATTTCCAAGGCCGAAATGAGCAAAGGCAATCCATACCGTGACGCAAAAGCGAAATGCCAGTTGGCCGTGTGGCTTTTTAATGGCAGGAATCCATGACAAACCACATCATACACCGCGAAGATACGCCGGAATTTGAGCGTCGCCGTGGCACGACTCACATCCAGATCGTGAACGACGGAAAGCATGAAACGGTTTGCGACGTGCCTTTTTCGCAATGCTTGGATTGCCCGGAGCATAACGGGTGCGAGAGGTATCACAAGCATCGGAGGGGGAAATGAAACCCGCCTTAATTCGCATTACACGCCGTCAAGTAGAATCGGCCATATCTTGTCCTCAGTTGTGGGCTGATCGTGCCGTAGTGCCTACCTACCTGCCCGCCGAATGGGACAAGGATCATCGTGATTATGTGATAGGGGTTATCCTGCCGTCCATGCGGCTACCTTTAAAGGTTCGCCGGATAGCGGTTGAGGCGTATTTGGCTGGCATGGAGTTGCGGAGTGACGGGTCAAGTGTTATCCCGGATGAATGGAACTGGAAGGATATTTGGGGCGTAACCCACGACTATATATTTATGCTTCACCGTTGCGGCCTGACCGACGCCTTTGACCATGAGTGGGGGCTACTTGAGGCTAACACAGCCTATCGGCAAGGATGGATAGCATCAGGTAGACCGTTCAGGGGCTGGGCTTGGTGGGTAGGTCTGACGGCAGGCTCGTGGTGGGTTTGGTATCGGTAGGATTATCAGGGTAATACCCCCATGGCTTCGTCCAAGCATCGTTCAAATGCGCCTTACAGAGTATCCCTGATTGACCAATAACGCGGCGTTGGATAAACCCGGTTATCACTCCGTCTTTATATGCGCTTCGTGATTGCGTAGCTGTCTCATCATAAATTCCATTTAACATCATATTCATCTTTCATTTTAGTATTTTGGAACTTGCAGCGGAATGTCAGGCAGGGGTGATAAACGACAGGTTTAGCTTTTCGCATTGCGCCTTAAATTCTGCCTCATTCCATGCCGTGATGTAACTAAATCCCCTCACGGTAATATCGACGTAGTTCAGCCCGCCATCAGGCTCAAGATGCGTGATGGTGTGGGCAATATCTCGACAATTCATGGCGAAATCAATAAAACACACGACGCTTTTAGTTTTTATCAAAGACCACAACTCTTGATAGTTTCTTGAAAGCCCGTAATTAGATTCTGTATCGTGTATCAGATTCATCATCTTTCCCTTTCGGCGGGGTGGTTATTTCAGGACAATGATTCATATCGCTTACCCATTTTTTAGACAATCGGCAATAACTAGCCATTCCGCTAACGAATCCGTGTCCATAGTATTTATTGCCACCATGCTTACATCCAGTCTTTCTCATCGGGCATGGATAAATCTTCATCCCTCCCCTCCCTTCCCCTGCGCGGTAAAGTCGCACTCAAGCGTCACAATCTTTTCCTCTGACGACCTGATGCTTTCCTTCACATAATGCTTACACGCCGAAATTGTCACCGCCCCTTGCAAATTGGTCAACGCTCCCGATGAACAATCCGGTGGGCGTTGTCCGAGTATCTCTGACGCCTGTTTAAGCGGGCAATCAGGACAAACGACGCTCCATAGCCATCCATCTTTTTTAACTTCAACTGTTCGATTCATCCCGCCTCTCCCTTCCCCTGCTCAATCACCTGCTCAAGTCTCCCGCCACAAAAACAACAATACGTCATGCCGTTTTCTTTCGGCGTTCCTTCATTGGTTACGAAACATTCTCCGCATTCCGTGTTCGATATTCCATCCTCGTCTATTCGCCATGTGCATGCATCACGGCGGGGCGGCTCGGTATATTCGGCGGCAACGTGGCCTAGCGGATAGCCGTGATGGTGTTCCCATTGTAAGCCGTTCCATCGCCATTCTCCTGATGATGGCTCGCACGCTTGCCCGCATTCACACTTCCAGTTTTTCGGGTTACGTCTGCTCATATCTTCCTTTCCTTCGCTTCCTCTTCCAATTCCAATTCCCGCACCGCTACACCTTTGCCGTACTTGCGAATGGCGGCGGCTTTCGATTTAAACACATAGCAGATACCAACGAGGTCTTTATCTACGACGCTCACATCGTGCTTCATGCCATCGTAAGACTGAATCGTGACTGATTTATTCAGCCGTAATGCGAGATACATTTTCATATCTTCCTTTCGCCGCTTGGCGCGGGGTTTCTCGCTCTCCATCGTATTCTATTCATCACTGAGGAATGCAAACACTCCATGCACCGCTTTTCAACGGTCATCAGCTTTCCGGCGACCGGATGCTCTGGATAATCACGGCACGTCAAACAGGTTCGCCTATATTGCGTAAGTTGCTTCATCCCCTCACCCCTTCCACTTGGCTTTCTTCCGTATCGCTTAGCAAAAACTTCAAATCATCCATAGTTAAGTCGGGATGTTTTTTATGGAAAAACTTCCAGAACCGATCCGGCCATTTTGCATACGCCTCATGCGGGTGCGCGGTGGCGAATATCTCGAATGCTTTTTGATTCATAGTCATCGTTTCACCTTCCCTTTATTCCAATATGTTTCCAGTTTGAAAATTGACATCTTGAATAATCGTTTACCGCATATTCCACACATTGCCCAGTGTCCGTTTTTCCCGCAATAGGTACCTGATTGAATGCGTGGCCGTGATCCGCAGCACTTATTAAACCCGTCGTGATTCATCATTTCGCCTCCAGCTTAATCACA
>JBAXDB010000019.1:0-28349 GCA_037141135.1 bacterium
TGCAATGAAAGCCAAGCTCTCCGGCCTGCATGTGCTGGATATCCGGATGATTGAGGGGCCGCTCATGGCTGATATCTCAGGCGCTCTGGGCGCAACGGGCTATTACGCTGGCTTGCCTCAGTTTAAGCAACTCATGGAGGCGAAAGGGGAGTCCGTACTCCGGAATTTCAGGGAACTTGCCCGCTCGGCCGGGTGTGCTGCCGACTTGATAGTTGAGACCGGACATCCTCTATATATCATTCTGGATCAGGAGGCAAATAACGACCTTTTGATTTTGGGACAACGGGGCGAAAACGAGCAATACGGGCGGGAGATGATTGGTTCTGTAGCCGAGCGGGTCACACGGCGCGCTACTAGATCCTGCCTGATCACTCCCCGGCAATATGCCCCGATCAAGAAGATCATCGCTGCCTGTGATGGAAGTCCGATCTCTGAAAAAGTTGCGCGCACAGCCTCTGCATTGGCCAAGGCGCTAAATGCATCCCTGACCACGTTGACTGTGGATGAAAAAATCCCTGCCAACGAAGTGAAAGCCAACGCTGGTAAGGCTGAGCGGACATGTATCGCTGGAGGCTGTCACCCAAAAGTAATGGTCGTGGAAGGGCACGCCGCCGATGCCATCCTGGATAGCATTGTCAGGGAGAAAAGCGACCTGATTGTAATGGGGGCGCATACCCACAACCGGATCCGGCAATGGTTCGTCGGGTGCACCACGCAGCGCGTTTTAGCTGACTCGGACATACCTGCCCTTCTAGTGCGTTGAGATTGCATAACAGTTTATGTGGCGCGTAACATAAACTGACATGTACAAGTGACAACATTTATTTGAAGTGGGATATTGCATTCCTCGGCAAATATGCAATATTTAATCCCAGCGAGGGCGTGCCATAACGGTCGGCCCCATATAAACCTGATAGGAGACACTTAAAATGGCGAAAGCAGCAAAGACGGCGAAGGCATTGACCAAGAGTCAGATCGTGGCGAGCGTGGCGGAAGCGACCGCAATCACCAAGAAGCAGGCGGGCGAAGTGATTGAGGCTTTGGTGTGTTTGGCTTACAAGAATGCCAAGAACAGTTTCACCCTTCCAGGTTTAGGCAAGTTGGTGCTGGTGAACCGCAAGGCGCGCATGGGCCGCAACCCCGCGACTGGCGCGACGATCAAGATCCCGGCCAAGCGCGTGGTGAAGTTCCGCGTCGCCAAGGCCTGCAAGGATGCGATCCTGGGCTAATTGAGTCTCCTTGATTCAAGATAAGGCCGCTGCCGCAAGGTTAGCGGCCTTTTTTTATTTCCGAGATCTTGATCCTGATTTTCATCATAATCTCTCTCCGTACGGGGATGAATTACGATTAAGGCAAGATACGATTAGGATTTGGTTCCGGCTATGCCGGGTTAGGAGAAGAGCCCCTCACCCCAACCCTCTCCCGCGATGGGAGAAGGTCGGGGTGAGGGGCCGTCGGGCATGATCCTAATGCTGGTACTGAACTGCTCTTTCTGGGCAACGCGTTATGTTAGATCCCCTCCTTGGAGGGGTGCCCGCAGGGCGGGGTGGGTGCGCCCGAAGAAAGCCTTATCCAAGCGCCATTCCCGCCTGTCCCGAATTTCCTCCCCAAGCCGGTTCCCACAGGCCGTTGTATCCATAATCATATCCGGTATTATCCATAAATCCGACATTGACGATGATGGGGGTTTGGATATATATGGATATCAATATGGATACGCCTCTAATCAAGATCAGCCCTGAAGTCCTGCGAATCGTCGCCAGCATCGACGAATTCAAGGGGGCATGGCGAGCGTTCCAGAACATTGCGCCGGATAGGCTGAACCTTCTTCGGAAGGTGGCGACGGTTGAGTCCGTCGGATCGTCCACCCGTATTGAAGGGGCGAAGCTGACAGATAGCGAAATTGAACGTCTCTTGTCTGGCGTTGGTCTGAAGCACTTCCGGTCGAGGGACGAGCAGGAGGTGGCTGGGTATGCAGACGCCATGAACCTGATTTTCGAGTCCTATAATGATATTCCGATCACTGAAAACCACATCAAGCAACTGCACCAGATTCTGTTGAAGCACTCGACTAGGGATGTGCGGCATCGGGGGGAGTATAAGAAGCAGTCAAACAACGTGGAGGCGTTTGATGCTGACGGAAAGAGTGTTGGCATCATTTTCGAGACCGCCACACCCTTTGACACTCCTCTGAAAATGAAGGATCTAGTAGAGTGGTTTAACAGGGAGACTACGGCCAACCGCCACCACAAGCTGATCCTCACGGCGATCTTCATCGTGAATTTTCTCGCCATCCATCCCTTTCAGGATGGCAATGGGCGGCTCTCCCGAGTCCTGACAACGCTGTTCTTGCTGAAGGCTGGATATCTTTATGTCCCTTATAGCTCACTGGAGCGGGTTATTGAGGAGAATAGGGACCGCTATTACCTAGCTCTGCGGCGGGCACAGGCTGATCTTTACATCGATAATGCCCACATAAGTGACTGGATCATGTTCTTCCTGCAATCTTTGAAGAAGCAGGTGGACGTTCTGGTAAAGAAACTTGAGCGGGAAAAGGAACTGCTGGCAACGCCAAAACTTACGCAGGATATACTCGTTGCCGCCCGTGAGCAGGGCCGTGTGACCGTCCGTGAACTTCAACGGCTAACAGGGGTAAGCCGCAACACCATCAAAGCTCATCTAAAAAGCCTCGTCGAAAAGCGACTCCTGACACAAGAGGGCAAAGGGAAAGGCACATGGTATCACCCCTGAGGGTGGCGTTATGCCGGGGGCCGGTTTCTTCTTGTCATCCTTCTTTGGATTTAGTTTTTTATGTGCGTCAATCATCTCCTGCAATTGCGCAACATACTTTTTGGGGCAAGGATCGTTCCTGTTCCTTCTGGACGCAGGTGGGGCGGCTTGGTATAGGAACGGGCATGACGAAAACGCTTAGAGAGCTTTCCCAGGATCGGGAAGAGAAAATACTGGACCATCCCCTGGCCACCCGCAGTTCGGCCAGTTTGGGCCGTCAGCGCGAGGAGGCGGAGGATCCCATCCGTTTATCATTCCAGCGGGATGCCCACCGGATCCTTCATTGTACAGCCTTCCGACGGCTTCGCTACAAGACTCAGGTGATCTTCTCTCCTGAAAGCGACCATGTCTCGACGCGCGTCGATCATTCCCTCTATATGGCGTCCATTGCCCAGACGATCTCACGCGCGCTGGGCTTGAATCAGGATCTGGCTTATGCGATTGCGTTAGGGCATGACTTGGGACATGGTCCTTTTGGACATGCCGGTGAAACCGCCCTCGATAAACTCTGGAAACGCATTGATGCCTCCCAGTCCTTTTCCCATGAGTTGCATAGTCTGCGTGTGGTGGATCGCCTCGCCTTCCGGCCTTCCACGGATGAGCATGGCTTGAACCTGACGTATGAGGTGCGCGATGGCATTGTCTGCCATTGCGGCGAAAGTACGGAACAGTATCTGGGGCCACGCGCCAAACCGGGGCCGGCCCTGGAGAAAATCAAACGCCGCGGGGTCGTGCCGTTTACACTGGAAGGTTGTGTGGTGCGGCTGGCGGATCGGATCGCCTATTCCGGCCGGGATTACGAAGATGCCTTGAGTGTCTTCGGGAAGATGCCGGCATTACCCAGGACGGTGATCCGGGTGTTGGGCGCGGATAACCGGACCATCATTAATAATCTGGTGACGGATATGATCCGCACGAATCTCAAAACGCCGGAGCGGATAGGTTTTTCGGATGATGTCTTTGATGCCTTTACCCAGCTTTATCAGTACAACTGTAAGAACATTTATTATCATCCTCTGTTGAAAGAATATGCGGTGCGGGCGGAGAATATGCTGGCCAGCATTTTTGACTTTGAACTGCGTGAGCTTTCTTCGCGGCGGCAGACCCGATGGGGACTGACGGCCGATAAGGATTCGGAGGCGGTTCGCGAGTTGCATCATTTTATTCATAAAATGTACGGCAAGCGGGATCGTCCCGCCTTGTCCCAGATCATCATTGATCACATGTCGCTGATGACGGATCGCTACGCGCGGAGTTTCTTTCAGGAGATATTCCTGCCCAAACCCGTGGGGTGATTTTTATCCCGCCTTGACAGGGGTGGTGGGGTTTGATAACTCCGCCCGCGCCATGGATAAAAAGAAACACATAACGGCCGATGAATCCCCTGTTGTGAAGGTGTTGGCGCCAGCCAAAATCAATCTCACTTTGGAGATCCTTGGTAAGCGGCCGGATGGCTATCATGAACTCCGGAGCCTGGTGGTGCCGGTGTCCCTGTATGATACCCTTACGCTGACGCGGGTGAAGGGGCCTTCCATTGCGGTTTCCTGCGCCGTGGTCGGGCTGCCTGGTGAGCATCAGGTGATGTTGCCGGCGCCGGGGGATAATCTGGCGGTCCGGGCGGCGCGATTGTTGCGTGACGTGACGGGGTATTCCGATGGTGCGCATATTGAAATCCAGAAAGAAATCCCGATTGGTGGCGGAATGGGGGGGGGCAGTGCGGATGCCGCAGGGACTTTAGTGGGGTTGAACCACCTCTGGCAGACGGGCTTGACGGTTGAGAAACTGATGGAATTAGGGGCCCAACTGGGGAGTGATATCCCTGCCATGGTCTATGGGAAGCCGGTGTGCATGGAAGGGCGGGGGGAAAAGGTGCGTCCGGTTCCCTGTCACTGGCCGGTTGGCACGGAGTGGTGGATTGTGGTTATCAATCCCGGGTTCAATGTTCCCACCCGGGATATCTATCGTAGATATAGAACGGGGTTGACTTTGCCGCAAGAAACCTTTATCAATGCATGCTTTGCGCTAGAAGGAGGGGACGTGAAACTGGCTTCTGCCAGCCTTCATAATTCTCTGGAAGCGGTTGTTTATAAAAAATATCCGCTCCTGTCGATTGTGGCCGGGAGGCTTAAATCAGCAGGTGCGTTAGGGGTTTTGTTGTCGGGCAGCGGAGCCTCGGTTTTTGCCGTGGCAGCTAATCACGATCAGGCCCTGTCGATAGAGTCGCAGGTAAAGCGTGAGTCGGGTTTATGGTTATGGACCAGGGTCGCGAAAATATTGCCCGATGGTGTAATGGTAGCACACGGCCCTTTGGAGGCCAGAGTCTAGGTTCAAATCCTAGTCGGGCAACCATCAGGCTTTGAGTTGGATGTAAACTTGAACAATATGAAGATTTTTACAGGGAACGCGAATCCTAAGTTGGCACAGAATATTGCCGACTCGCTTGGTATTCCGCTGGGGAAAGCCATGGTCAGCCGTTTCCCTGATGGTGAGTCCGCGGTGAAAATCCTTGAAAATGTCCGGGGGCGCGATGTCTTCATTGTTCAGCCCACCTGTTATCCGCCGAATGAAACCCTGATGGAACTTTTGATCATGGTGGATGCGCTGCGTCGCGCCTCCGCCGCCCGCATCACCGCCGTGATGCCTTTTTATGGCTATGCGCGGCAGGACCGCAAGGATCAGCCCCGCGTTCCGATCACGGCCAAACTTGTTGCCAATATCCTGGTGGCGGCCGGTACGAACAGGTTGCTGACGATGGATCTGCACGCCCAGCAGTTGCAGGGTTTTTTTGACATTCCCGTGGATCACCTTTATGCTTCGCCCGTGATTGCCAAATATCTGATTGAGAAAAAATTGACCAAGCTGGTGGTGGTGTCACCAGACACCGGTGGGCTCAAGATGGCGCACGCCTATTCCGAGATGCTTGGGGCCGGGTTGGCGATTGTGGCCAAGCAGCGCAAGGGTCCCAGTGAGGTTGAGGCAATGACCATGGTAGGGGATGTGCGTGGGTGCAACTGTGTGTTGGTGGATGATCTGGCGACCACGGCCGGCACCCTGACCTCGGCGGCTCGCATTCTCAGGGAGAATGGCGCCGAGAATATTTACGCAGCCGTGTCTCATGCGGTGTTGACGGATGTCGGGGTTGAGCGGTTGAAGAACTCGCAAATCAAGGAATTGGTGGTCACCGACACGGTACCGCTGATGGCCAATACGAATGGGTTCCCTGTGACGGTTCTCTCGGTTGCGGGCTTGCTCGGGGAAGCTATTTTGCGCATTCATGACAACCAGTCTGTATCGTCGTTATTCAAGGTTTAGGTTAAGTTGAAAGGGAGAAGGTAAGTATGGCGAAAGAAATTAAATTATCTGCGAGCAAACGCGAAACTTCCGGAACTTCGGCCGCCAAGGCCCTGCGCCGGACAGGCTTTGTGCCTGCCGTTGTGTACGGAGAAAAATCCACCTGCTCGATCAAGATCGATGGTCGTGCTTTTGATTCGATGATCACGCATCATTCCAGCGAAAATCTGATTGTGGACCTGGACATTGATGGCGAAGTGACCAAGGCGTTATTGCGCGAGGTTCAACACGATGTCATCATGGGCGCTGTGCTTCATGCGGATTTCCTGGAGATTTCGATGACCAAGAAGATGCGCGTCACGATCACGATCGAGCTCAAGGGTGAGCCGGTTGGGGTGTCGCAGCAGGGCGGTATTCTGGAGCACTTGTTGCGTCAGATCGAAGTCGAGTGTTTGCCGGGCGACCTGGTCGAATCATTCGTAGTGGATGTTTCCGAGCTGGGCCTGGGCAAGACGATGATGATCCGGGATATCAAGCTGGATGCGAAGTACGCGGTATTGACTTCGGGTGACGTGGCGGTGGCCACGGTTGTGGTTCCCCGCGAGGAGAAGGTTGACGAAGCTGCGGCCGCGGCGGCCGCGGCGGCTCCGGAAGTTATTGGCAAGAAGAAGGAAGAAGGCGCGGTGGAGGGTGCGGCTCCGGCGAAGGGGGCGGCGGCTCCGGCGAAAGGGGCAGCGGCTCCGGCGAAAGGGGCAGCAGCGCCTGCGAAGGCTGCTGCTGCGGCCAAGCCTGCCAAGAAGTAATGCGTTATGCCGCCTGAAAGAGGGCGGGGTGTGGGCGCGTGGTGCCCGGAGCGATGACCGTGAAAATCGTAGTGGGTCTTGGCAATCCGGGTGCGGAGTACGAGAGAACGCCGCATAACATGGGTTTTTTGCTGGTGGATTTTCTGGCGGAACGTTTGGGTTGCAAGCTGAAGGCCAGTTCGAAGTTTGAGGCGTTTGTCGGGTCGGCGGTTTATGCCGGCGGGGAGTTGATCCTCGTGAAACCCCAGACGTTCATGAATAATAGCGGCAGGTCGGTCGGAGCGGTGTTAAATTACCGGAAGCTGAGCCCGGCGGATCTGCTGGTAGTGGTGGACGATGCGGATATTCCGCTCGGAACCCTGCGCCTCCGTAAAAAAGGGGGGGCAGGTGGGCATCGGGGATTGGCATCAATCAACGAGGTTCTGGGGACGACGGATTACGCACGGGTGCGGGTCGGGATCGGGCGTGGGGAAACCCGCGATGACCTGGTGGATCATGTGCTTGGAAAGTTTGGACGTGAAGAGTGGGCGGTGGTCCAGAAAACGATCGTGGAATCGGCGGATGCTGTCCAGGTCATTTTGGAAAAGGGAATGGATTTTGCGATGAACCGCTTTAATGCCAGGCAGGAAAATCCGGCCGGCGTAGACGATGTAACGGCAGGAGGAAAAAAGCAGTGAATATGTACGAAGGTTTGTTCATTTTTGGTGAGACTGTTCAAGAAGAACGTTTGAAGGATCTGGCCGCCTATGTGACCAGTGAGATCGAGAAGGCCGGCGGCAAGGTTTTGGAAACCCGCGACATGGGCCGCCGTTCGTTCGCCCGGATTATGCAAAAGAAGGAGTCCGGCTTCTATCTGGCTGTTACCTTCAAGCTTGCGGCCGACAAGGTGAGCTTGCTGACCTCCCGCTATCACTTGAATGACGACGTGTTCCGCGTTCAGATCACGCGTGTGGATGAAAAGTTTTTAAATAAGGCGCCTGCGGTTTCCCCCGCGGTGACCGCCTGATATATAAGGTAGTCTCTTATGGCCACGTTGAATAAAGTTTTCCTGATTGGAAATCTTACCCGCGATCCCGAGGTGAGTTATCTGCCGTCGGGAAAGGCGCTGGCTAAAATCCGTTTGGCGATCAATAATAAATACAAGCTGGCCTCCGGTGAAGAGCGTGAGGAAACTTGTTATGTCAATGTGGCGGTGTGGGGCAAACAGGGCGAGGCGTGCGGGCAATACCTGTCAAAAGGGTCGCCGCTTCTGGTGGAAGGCCGCCTGAAATATGATGAATGGGAGAAGGACGGACAGAAGCATAACCGCCTGGAGGTGGTGGCCGACCGGACCCAGTTCATTGGTGCGCCGAAGCGCGGTGCGGAGTATAGTGATTCTGCGGACTCACCCGCCGGCGAGATTCGTCCCGCGCAGGTAGCCCGTGGAGGCGCCACGCCTTCCGCGTCGACAGAGGTTCCGCCGGCCGGGGATGAAGATAATTTGCCGTTTTAATTTTTAAGGAGAAGGAAGACTAGTTATGGCTATGCGAGAGAACAACAGTGTAAACATGGTTTCAAAGCGTCGTGTGCCTCAGGTTGAGAGCATCAAGCATATCGATCCGCGCGATTACGAAATGCTTCGGAAATTCACCTCGGAACAGGGTAAGATTCTGCCCGCACGGTTGACCGGTGCCGCGCCTCAGTTGCAGCGCTCAGTAGCCCGTGCGATTCGTCGTGCCAGGGTCATGGGATTGTTGCGCTAATTTAGGAGTAAAATATGTCGATTGAAATGATTTTGATGCAGGACGTCAAGGATCTCGGCACGGCCGGGCAGGTTGTCAAGGTGTCTGAAGGGTATGCGAGGAACTTTCTGGTTCCCAACAAGATGGCGGCACTGGTGACCGAAGGCAATCGCCGCCAGCTCGCCAAGCTTCAGGTCCAGCGTGAAATTGTGCGCAAGGCCACCAGGGAAAAGGCCCTGGATATGGCGGCTGCCATCCAGAAGGGGTCTTACACCATTCCCGTCAAGGTCGGCGAGGGCGATAAGCTTTTCGGTTCCGTGACCAGCGGCGATATCCTCAAGTTGTTGGCCGCCCAGGGTTTTGAACTGGACAAGCACGCGGTTGAACTGGAACAGCCGATCAAGGAATTGGGCGCTTATGATGTGACGGTCAAGGTCGGTGTTGATGTTGAGACCCTCATCAAGGTGTGGGTCGTGCAGGAATAGTTCTATGGCGAATGAAGCCCCTGTCTCGTCCAAGGTGACGCCTGTCGAGCGCGTTCCACCGCATAGCGAGGACGCGGAGCGGGGGGTGCTGGGAGCCGTGTTGCTCGATGCAGATAAGGTCATGGACCTCTGCATCGAACGACAATTGGTTCCCGATTCTTTTTACATTCCAGCCCATCGCGTCATCTTCGAGGTCATGCTGGAACTGGCCCATGGGGGGCGGCCACTGGACCTTTTAACGGTGGGCGAGCGCCTGAAGAGCACCGGGCTGCTGGACCGCATCGGGGGGCCCACCACACTTCACCGCATCGTCGATGCGACGCCCACCTCCGCCCATGCCGAATACTATATCAATATCGTCCGGGACCGGCATCTGCTCCGGGAAGTGATTTCAACTGCCCGCCGGGCTGAGCAGAGCTGTTACGATCCCTCGGTTGAGGCCTCGCAGGTGTTGAGCCATGTGGAGCAGGCGTTTTTTGACATTACCGCCCACCAACACGGCCAGATGCGTCCCTGGCCGACGATGGTGGATGAGATCATCCGCACCTTCGACAACGAGCAGAAGGGATTCCAGGGGATCCCTACCGGCTTTAAAGAACTGGATAAGATGATCAAGGGGCTGAAGTCCGGCAATATGGTTGTGCTGGCCGCCCGCCCTTCAATGGGGAAAACCTCCCTGGCCATGAATGTGGTGGAACATGTGGCGTTGGGCAAAGCCGACCGGGACTCAAGGCCGCGGCCGGTCGGAGTGTTCAGTCTTGAAATGTCCTGCCTGGACCTCGTCAAGCGCATGATCTGCTGTCATGCCGGGGTCTCCGGACATTCTATTTCCGATGGCTTTATCTCGTCGACCAACCACGCCCACCTGATTAATGCCGCCAATCTTCTGAAACATGCGCCCATCTTTATCGATGACAGTGCGGGTTTGGATATCATGGAGTTGCGCGCCCGGGCGCGCCGGATGAAGAGCAAGCATAATGTGGAGCTGATCGTGATCGATTATCTCCAGTTGCTGCGCGCCCCGGAATACTCGCGCCATGGCCGCCAGGTCGAAATCACCATGGTCTCCGCGGGGATCAAGGGCATGGCCAAGGAACTGGGGATCCCCGTGCTCGTGTTGAGCCAGCTCAGTCGCGCGCCGGAAGCACGCGGGGGTGAGGAAAAACCGAAACTGTCGGATCTCCGTGATTCCGGTTCCATTGAGCAGGATGCGGATATTGTGATGTTGCTGCGGCGGCCTTGCCGGACTTCCAATGATCCGGAACGGGAAGATCGCACGCTGGCCATTGTGGAGATCGCTAAAAACCGCAACGGACCGGCGATGGAAGAGGTCCGGATGGCGTTTGAAGATTCCTTTACCCGTTTCCGTGACGCCGCCCGTGGTGTTGACGAGCCCGCCGTGCAACCGGCGTATTTACATCAGGAGGTCCGATGAGAACGAACGTAACCAAAGTGTTGAAACTCGGGCTGGCCCTCCTGTTCATGGTTTTTCCAGCCTGGGCGGAACCAGTTGTGAAGGTCTTGAAAATCAAGTCGGTGGGGCCGATCCCTGCCGATGAGCAGATGATCCGTGCCTATATCGCCGTGCGCGAAGGCGCACCTTTGAACCGGGCTGAAGTGGCGAATGATGTGCGCGCGCTTCTGGCGTCGGGCAAAATTACTGACGTGACGGCCGAGGTTGACCAGCTGGGGGAAGGGGTCGCCTTGGCGTATGTGGTGCGTATGAAACACAAACTGGTCAGCCCGGTGCGCGTCAAAGGTAATAAAGAGCTCAGCGTGGCCAAGGTTCAGGATATTTTGGGCCTGAATCCCGGTGATTTTATCGATGACCCCACGGTTGCAGCCAGGGTGGTGAAGTTGACGGAGGAATACAGGAAAAAACTTTATGCCATGGCTAAAATTGATGCCAGCATGGAGCCGGTGCCGGGGCAGCCGGGGCAAGTCTCTTTACTGGTTAATATC
This sequence comes from bacterium, assembly GCA_037141135.1. Classification (GTDB taxonomy): domain Bacteria; phylum Verrucomicrobiota; class Kiritimatiellia; order CAIKKV01; family CAITUY01; genus JAABPW01. Next base: position 11,053 of record JBAXDB010000019.1, read on the forward strand.
CGGGAAGGGGATCAGGCTCAGATTGTCCGCTATGTGTTCCCCGGCAGGAAATCGATCGAAATGTCGGTGATCCGGGAGGCCATGGACATCATGGCCTGGTATAACCCTTTAAGCTGGTTTCATCACACGCCCTACAGTGCCGAGGAATTGTCGGCGGGATGCGAGCGCATTCGGGCCGTGTATAAGGATGCCGGGTTTCTGGATGTGGACGTCCAGACGCCCCGCAAGCATGAGGAGGCGCCCGGGCGCTACGTGATCACGGTGCCGATCCAGGAGAATCTGAAATACTGCATTGCGAAAATCTCGATTTCCGGTACGACCATTTATCCTGAGGCGCCGCTTCTCAAGACCGCCGACTTGAAGGTGGCGGGGTATGCCTCCACCTCGGTCATTAATAAATCCGCCGATGCCATACGCGACTATTACGAAAGTCGCGGCTATATGGACACCTATGTTCAGCCAAAGCTGGATCTCCGCGAGAAAGCCGGTCAGGTGGATGTCAGGTTTGTGGTGAACGAGGGACACCTGACCACGGTGCGCAATGTGCTGATCCGGGGCAACAGCGTAACCAGGGATAAGGTTATCCGCCGTGAATTGCTGGTCTATCCCGGCGAGCAATACGACGGAGTGCGGGTGCGGACCAGTGAGAACCGGTTGCGGAACCTGGGCTATTTCTCGACCGTTAATTGCGAGCATGAGCCGGTTGGGAACACCACCAATAAGGCGGATCTGGTGTTTAATGTTGAAGAGCAGCGGACCGGCCAGTTTATGACCGGGGTCGGTTTCTCAAGTATTGATAAATTCATCGGCTTCGCTGAAGTCAGCCAGGGGAACTTCGACATCCGCGGGAAGCCCTTTATGGGGGCGGGAGAGAAGATCAAATTGCGCGCCGAATTCGGCTCCACGCGTGAAGCCTATACGTTGTCCTTTGTTGAACCGTGGTTCCTGGATCGGAAACTGTCGTTAAGCACGGATCTTTACAGCATGAAGCAGGATGATAAGGACTATACTGTGACCCGGCAAGGTGGCGCAATTGGACTGGGCGTTCCCCTGTGGGGACCTAACCGCCTGGATTTAAAGTACCGACTGGAACAGGTTGAAACCAGGGATTCCGCGGATACAAATGCCTATGTGACGGTGGATGGCGATGGGGATACCAACGTGGTGTATTTCTCCGATCCCCGGCGGTTGGCCAGCTCTTTCAGTTCAACCTGGACCCGGGATACCCGCGATAATTTCTTTGTGCCAACCAGGGGTTCAAAGCTTTATGTGCAGGGGACCCTGATGGGGGGGCCGCTGGGCTTTGATACTGACATATACGACCTCGAGGCGGGGGGACAATTGTATCTCCCGCTATGGTGGAAGCATGTATTGTGTTTTCGTGGTCGTGCCGAAGTCGTGGATTTCTATGGGAACGAGGATGAAGTTCCCATTTCTGAGCGTTTGTTTGCGGGTGGCGCCAGAACCGTCCGGGGTTTCCGCTATCGATGGGTTGGCCCCAAGGCCGTTAGGGCTGATGGTTCCTCAAATGTGCGCCCTGCGGGTGGCCAGAGTTTGGCCATTGCCAGTGCGGAGTATACGGTTCCTGTTCCTGGGATTCCCAAGTTCCGATTTGCCACCTTCTATGATGTCGGGAATGTGTGGTATGATCCCTATCAATTTGATTTCGGTCAGTACGCTTCAGGCGTGGGGATCGGGTTGCGTCTGGATATTCCCGGCTTCCCCATGAGGTTTGATTACGCCTGGCCGGTAACGAAGGATGATCCGAGATCACGAGCGGAAAATTGGAGTTTTTCGATTGGATATGGGTTTTAACCAAGGGAGAAATGGCGCATGAAAAAAAGAATGAGTGCTGGATTGATAATAGCGGGACTTATGGCGGGGTTGGCCGGGGCGGCGGATCTGAAAATCGCCGTGGTGGATACCGCACGGATTCTCAAGGAATATTACAAAACCGAATTGGCCGAGGCGCATATTCAGCAGCAGATTGATGATTTTACGGCGGAGCGCGATAAACTGATGGCACAGCATAAAAAATTGAAGCAGGAATTCGAGGCCCTGCGTGCCGAGACCCAGAACAAGGCGTTGACGGAAGAGGCCCGCGAAAAGAAAAAGGAACTGGCGGAAGAAAAACTCACGGCGGTCATTGAGTTTGAAAATACCATTCGCGACAAGGCGGCCAGCCGCAAGAAGGAGTTGGATGGCGAAGGGCGCAAGATTCAAGGTGAACTGGCCAAATCCATCAAGGCGGCCATTGCGACCTGTTCCCAGAAGGGCGGCTACTCCATGGTGCTTGCCGATGGTGGATTGCTGGGCAATGGGTTGGAATCGGTTTTGTATGTGGACCCCAAGATGGACATCACCGATGAGGCGCTGAAGATCCTGAACGCGGACAAACCTGCCGCAAAGGAGTTGTCTCCGTGATCCTGACGGCGGATGATATTGCTCGAAAACTGAACGGTAAAGTTCAGGGGGATGGCTCAGTTGCCATTAAAAGCGTGGCCTCTCTGAAGCAGGCAGGAGCCGGTGATCTGGCCTTTCTTGGCAATCCACGCTATTTGCCCGATATGGCGAAGACATGCGCCAGTGCTGTGCTGGTGAATGAAGACTGGCAGGGCGAGACGGCGGTGACCTTGATCCGGGTGAAAAGCGCTGATGCCGCTTTTGCCCAGGCGGCCTTCTGGCTGGCGCGTCCGGTCATTACCCATAAGCCGGGAATCCATCCAACGTCCGTGATCGCCGCCGATGCGAAAATCGGCAAAGACGTTACGATTGGTCCGCATTGTGTCATTGAGCTCGGAGCGGTGATTGGGGATGGAACCGTGCTTGTGGCCCATTGCTATGTCGGCCATTTTTGCGAGATTGGCCGGAATGGCTTGCTCTACCCTCAGGTTTCGTTGCGCGAATATTGCAAGGTGGGTGACCGGGTGATCCTGCATAACGGCGCCGTCATCGGGAGTGATGGTTTCGGTTATGTCAAGGATGGCAGCCACTGGAAGAAGATCCCTCAAGTGGGGATTGTGGTGCTGGGGGATGATGTCGAGATTGGCGCCAATACCACGATTGACCGTGCCCGTTTCGGGGAAACCCGTATTGGAAATGGAACCAAGCTGGATAATCTGATCCAGGTGGCTCATAATGTCACTATTGGCGAGGATACGGCCCTGGCCGCGCAAGTCGGGATGGCGGGGAGCTGTCATATCGGTAATCGCGTTCAGATGGGCGGACAGGTGGGCGTTGCCGGGCATATTGCAATCGGGGATGATGCCATTGTGATGGCCCAGTCAGGGGTCTCCAAGGATGTCCCGCCTGCGTCCATCCTGCTTGGCACTCCGGCCATGCCTGCCAGGGAATTTAAAAAATTACATGCCAACTCGATGCGGCTGCCTGAACTGAAACAGAAAGTGGCGGAGCTTGAGGCACGAATTAAAATGATTGAAGGAAAATCATGAAGGTATTACTGACTGGTGGAGCCGGGTATATTGGCAGTGTGACAACCGAGTTGCTGCTCAATGAGGGGCATGAGGTGGTGGTTTTCGACAATCTGGAACGGGGGCATAAAGCCGCGGTGGATAAGCGGGCCAAACTGTTGGTTGGCGACTTGCGCGATGTGGGCCAGATACAGCGGGCGATAAAAAATACGAAGCCGGAGGCCGTGATGCATTTTGCGGCCTATGCCCTGGTCGGGGAATCCATGACGGATCCCGGCATGTATTTTGCCAATAACACCACCGGCGCAACCAATCTGGTGGAGGCTATGGTGAAGCATGAAGTGCCGCGGATTGTGTTCTCCTCCACCTGCGCCACCTACGGCTTTCCGGATAAAGTTCCGATCACGGAAGATACCCCGCAACGCCCTGTGAATCCTTATGGCGAAGCCAAATTGATGTTTGAGAAGGTCTTGTTATGGTACGAGAAGATTTATGGGATTCAACCCGTTTTTCTAAGGTACTTCAATGCCTGTGGTGCGACGGAGAAATTCGGCGAGGATCATGAGCCTGAAACCCATCTCATTCCCAACGTCATCAAGGTCGCGTTGAAGCAACAGCCGCATGTGAATATCTTCGGCAATGATTACGACACCCCCGACGGGACCTGCATCCGCGACTATATTCATATTGTGGACTTGGGGCGCGCTCATATTCTTGCCCTGACAGGGAATACCACGGGGCCCTTCAACCTCGGGACCGGTAAGGGCTTCTCCGTGCGGGAAGTTATTGATGTGGTGCGCAAGGTGACAAAACGGGATATTCCCGAAGTGATTTCACCCCGCCGACCGGGTGATCCGGATCGCCTGGTGGCTTCGGCCGTGAAGGCAAAGAAAATTCTTAAATGGACTCCACTTTATTCTAATTTAAATGATATAGTAGAAAGCGCGTGGGGATGGCATCAGGCCCACCCGGATGGATATAAAAAGTAATTAATGTTCGATTAGCTAATCAGTCAAAAAAGGAATCGTCTATATATGAGCAAAGCATCACCTAAGACACCGGCAGAAACATCATCCAATTCCGCTTTGAATGCGGTTCTGGCCCAGATTCAGAAGGAATTCGGCGACGGTGCCATCATGCGTCTCGGCGAGGCCGAAGGTAAAAAAGAAATCAGTGTGGTCCCGACCGGGGCCCTTTCGTTGGATATGGCTCTGGGTGTGGGCGGTTTGCCCCGCGGCCGGGTGGTTGAGATTTTTGGCCCGGAGTCCTCCGGAAAGACCACGCTGACCCTGCATGTGATTGCCAACGCCCAGAAGGCTGGGGGGCTGGCGGCCTTTATTGATACCGAGCACGCCATGGATCCGGGCTATGCCAAGAAGATCGGAGTGAATCTGGATGATCTGCTGGTCTCACAGCCGAGTTCGGGTGAAGAAGCCTTAAGCATTTGTGAGTCGCTGATTCGTAGTAATGCCGTGGATGTGGTCGTCTTGGATTCCGTTGCCGCCCTGGCGCCCAAGGCTGAGTTGGATGGTGACATCGGGGACTCGCATGTCGGCCTGCAGGCACGCCTGATGTCGCAGGCGATGCGGAAACTGACGGCCGCGATTTCAACTTCGAAGACTTTGTGTATTTTCACGAACCAGATTCGCGAAAAGATCGGGGTCATGTTTGGCAGTCCTGAGACCACGCCGGGCGGACGGGCACTCAAATTCTACGCGTCGGTGCGTCTGGATATCCGGCGTATTGCGGCCATCAAGGATCCGGCCGGCAAAGTCATGGGCAATCGCACCCGCGTCAAAGTGGTCAAGAACAAGGTGGCGCCACCGTTTGTGGAAGCTGAATTTGATATTCTGTTCGCCCGTGGTATCTGGTGGGATGGCTCTGTCATTGATAGCGCCATCGAGCACGGACTTGTCGAAAAGCGTGGTTCCTGGTTGTTCTATGATGGGGCCCAATTGGGGCAGGGCCGTGAAGCGGCTGCGGAAAATCTCTCGAAAGATCCCGAGCTGTCGAAAAAACTTGTCGAGGGTATCAAGGCCAAGGTCTTTGCCGGCCGTTGATAATGGTATTATGCCGCTTTTGGCTTCATATTCTGATCCCGCCGATGCCGCGCTGGCACTGAATGCGCTCCAGCGCGGCCAGATCCCCGTGGAAAGCCGGACTGTGGATGACCAGGGGCTTGAATTCGTCGAGATGCATGTCGCTGACGCCTGGTTTGATCGGGCCTGTGAGGTCATTGAGAAACATGACACCGAGTTGATGGAGGCACGTCAGAAGGAAGCCCACCAGCAGTCGGGCTGCCCTGCCTGTGGGGCGCCTGACCTGAAGCATCGCGAGGACATTGATTGCAGTGGCTCCATCACAGGCATTACTTATGTGATGGAATGTCAAAAATGCGGCAAGCTCTTCCCGCGCTGAATGAGGTTACCGTTTTTTGCTAATCCATTCGGCTTCGGCGCAGATGGCAATTCCCCCCCGAGGGTTAAAGGTGCCCGTCACCTTGATGCGGCGGGGCTTAATGGCCTTGACGATGTCGTCCAGGATGCGGTTCACCACTTCCTCGTGAAAAGTGTTGTGGTTGCGGAATGAGTACAGGTAGAGCTTGAGTGCTTTGCTTTCCAGGCAGGACTTATTCGGGACATACTCGATTTTGATATGGCCGAAATCCGGCTGGTCGGTGATAGGGCACCGGCTGGTGAATTCAGGACAATCAAAACTCACTACATAGTCGCGTTTAACATAGGCATTTGGAAACGCTTCAAGCTTCGCCTTATCCGGATTGTCCGGATATTTCGTGGTGCTGTGTCCCAGTAAGGTCAGTTCTTTGATGTCGCGTTTGTGCATGTAGGGTCCATTTCCTTTCTATAATTGTAACCACTCGAAGGGCAAGGATTCAGTATTCAGGATTCAGAATTCAGAATGGCCTGATTCTGAATCCTGAATTCTTCCTTCTCTCTTCTATTTCTCCGTCATTACCCAGACTCCGCTCCATTCGGCTGGCGGGGCTGCCAGAAGCGAACGGCAGCGACGTACATAGGCCTCTGCCGGCGCATCGTGTGATTCAATCGAGGCGAAATGGTTCAGTGCTTCCGACAGTGAACCTTCGTAATACTTGGTCAGTCCCAGCGCAAAGATATCCAGCTCCTTGCGGTGTTCGGCGGCATAGGCTGGCAGCATGGGTTCATAGACACATACCGGCTCCTTGCGCCCAACTACCTGAACACGGGCAATTTCCCGAACGGCAATACTTTCATCAAGCTGTTTCCGGGTGTAGCTGGAAATCAACAGGGAGGTGCCGAATTGCTTGTTGATTCCCTCAAGCCTGGCCGCCAGATTCCCGGCATCTCCAAGAAATGTGTAGTTAAAGCGTTGGCGCGAACCCATATTGCCGACTACGACCGGGCCGCTGTTCAGGCCGATGCGCTGGTGCAGCTCGGAACCGATTTGCGCCTTGTATTTAGGGTTCATCTCGGTCAGTTTGGCCTGGCATTCCAGCGCGGTGTGTACGGCAAGGATGGCATGGTCTTTCTGGACGAGGGGCGCATTCCAGAAGGCGATGATCGCGTCGCCCTCATATTTGTCCACCGTGCCACCATGCGCATATATGATGTCAGTCATGGACGTCAGATAATCATTAAGGAGTGCCGTCAGTTCCTGCGGGTTCAGCCGCTCTGAAATACTCGTGAACCCCCTCACGTCTGAGAAGAAGATGGAAAGTTCCCGTAGCTCACCGCCCAGTTTCAGCCGTTCAGGGTGCTGAACCAGTTCCTCGATCACAAGGGGGCTGAGATACTGCTTGAAGGCCCCTTTAATGAACCGCTTCTGCTTGCCTTCGGTCGCATAATTCAGAGCCAAAGCACCAACTAGTGCGAGGGTTGTGGTGATGAGAGGACCAAGTATGGGGAGCCAGAGCCCCTGGGTGTAGGCGAATGCCCCCGCCACGATGGGGATAGCGAAGAAAACCACAAAGGCCGCGAGAGTATGCCATGTATGCTTCGCGAACCGGACCGAAAGGGCTGCGGAACAGGCGAGGAGCAGAATCAAGAGTGTGCCCCAGCTTCGGGGTGTTTCCTTCATTATTTCCGAGGAAAGCAGGTTATCCAGGAAGGTGGCATGGATTTCGACCCCGGGATAAACCGAGTCTACCGGCGAGGCTTTGAGATCAAACAGTCCGGGGGCGGTGAACCCGAAAAAAACGTAAGTGTCTTTGAATGATTCCGGGTTGATCAGTGGTTGCTTACCATCTCTCAGTAACAGTTCGGATTCAATGATAGCGGCGGCGTTCACCGTCTTATGCGTTTGGGAATGGCCACGGTAATGGAGAATGGCGCACCCGTTCCGGTCCAGCGGAATGCGATGAGTGCTGTCAGCGGTAAACCAGGGGAGGTCCAGATTAAGGGTGTGATTCGAGGAAGCCGCCAGCCAGACGCCCAATCCCAGCGAGGGTACTAAATGACTGTCAAAAATGCTGAACGGACGGATGCGGCGATAGATGCCGTCGCGATCAGGATTTCCAAAGACGGTGGCCAGTAGCGTCGCGTTGGTTCCAACTTCGGGAATTGGAAATGAGGCATGGGGTAGTTTGAAAATATCGAGGCTGTCTGGATTTTGAGTGGATAACTTGAATCGCGGAATTGGGAAGCCTTGCATCCAGTTCGTGCTTCCTCCTGTTTCCTTCCCCACAAAAACGGCGCCCGCAAAACCCGGTGTGGCGGCGATGGCTTTTCCGAATTCGGCGTCATCATCAACCCCCAGACTGGAGGGTTCGCTATAGATAACATCAAACGCAACGGCCTTGACGTGTGCCCGTGAACAGAAATTGAGGATGGCTCCATAAACCTGTCGCGGCCAGGGCCATGACCAGCCCTGTTTGGTCCCCCAGTCGAGACTGTATTGATCCAGGAAAATAAGGCGGATTTTATCGGTTTCTGTGCTTGGTTTCGCAAACCAGGATGCCCTCAAATCCCAAGTCAGGGATTCGCCACGTTTCATCATACGGGGATAAAACTCGGACAGAGCGAGGGTGCAGACGGCAGCCATCAAGCCAATTCCTAGTCCCTGCAGAAGACGCTGGCGAAGCATGACAGACGATTCCTTGCCATCCGCCTGCACTTAGAGCCCTCGCATATTTTCGTTGAAACGAGCCTGGCGTGCAGTGGCGTCCGCCTGGGAGGATGACTTGATGAGTTTTGCTAATTCAGCTATCCGGTCTGCCGGAGCAGGGTGGGTCTTGGCAAAATCATGACCACCGGGTTTGAGATTTTTTTCCATCTGCTGCAGCATCGTGAGAAGCCCGTTAGGGGAATAGCCTGCGCGCTCAAGAATGGTGACAGCTGCCTTGTCCGCTTGGAATTCGTATTTACGGGCATATCCGCTGTTCACCATTTTGGAGGTGATATCCGAGATGGATCCTTCAAACGCCTTGGTCAGTTCCGCCACGTTGCTGCCTGCCAGATTTTTGGCGCCCTCGGCCAACAGCGTTGTGACGACGGCTGAATAGCGGCTCTTGTCGATGGCCAGCATCCCGTGGTTCAGTTCCACATGGCCGATCTCATGGGCCAGAACACCTGCCAGGGCCTCCTCGGTCTTGCAGCAACGAAGCATACCGCGGGATACCAGAATAAAGCCACCAGGTGCCGCAAAGGCATTGATGTCCGGTGTATCCATGATCAGGAAGTGATAACCACCAAAGGTCTCCGGCTTGTCCGAGAACATCGCCAGATATTGTCCGACGGTGTTCAGGTAAGTCGTGAGCGCGCGACTATCGTAAGGCTTGTTTTGTGAGAGGATCGTCGCGGCGACGGTCCGTCCGATATAATATTCCTGTTCAGGGGTCATGGACTCGGAAGCCTTGTCGATCGCTGCGGCACTCTTATTAATGGACTGGGCCTGATCGGCCGTGATGACACCGGATGCCTCCGCAAGCCCCGTTCCCACCTCGGATATTTTTTCAAGGGTTCCGCAGCCGGCGATCAGGGCACATAGGGCAATAGCGAAGAGATGGCGCGGGTTCATTTTGCACCTCCGGCACCTTGAAGCTTGCCTGCTTTGGCGAATTCCTGGATATCTGAGATGGGGATTTTGATTTTCTCCATTTTGTCGACTGGAGCAAAATTAATGTCCTTGTGGTTCGCCTTGAACTGGTTCTCAACGTCGGAATTGAACCCTTTGCCAGCCAGAGCCATTTCGCCACTGGAGGCCGATGTCTGGGCGCCGGCACCGGATTTCATGACAATGTTCTTCCTGGTGAGCGCCGAGTTGTGCACCCAACCTGATTGGCCGGCGGAAATGATCTGGCTCCATGCTCCGTTTTCGGATTGAACGGTGACTTTGTCCCCATAGGTAAGCGAGGTGACAACTTTGCCGAGATAGGAGGGGGTTTCGCGGAGCTCCGTTTTGTTAACCTGTATGCTCATGACCATGGCGGCCATTGCTGCTGACGCCGAAAGCCCCAAAATACCCAGGGTCAAAAAGATATGTTTAATGTGCATCGTTTGAAAATCCTTTCGAATTGGCACTATATATCAGGCTCAGAAACCCTGCAAGCTTGGCAACAAAGAGAATTGCTGAGAGTCTTTTTCTGATGCTACTGTAATACCTCTATGAAGATTGTGTTTTTGGCCGTCAATTGTTCCTATTCGCATACCAGCCTTGCGGCCTGGTGTCTCCGTGCCATGGTTGATGAGTCTGTCTGGGAGTGGCAAACTATCGAGGTCACGGTCAAAGACGACCCGGCCCAGGTATTGGAACGGATTCTTGACGCCAAACCGGATGTGGTGGCTGCCACACTCTATCTGTTTAACCATGACTTTGTTGCGCGCCTATTGAAATCATTCCGTGAAATTTGTCCTGACTGCCGGATTGTGGTCGGGGGACCAGAATGTCTTGGTGCAAACGAGACCCTGGCCGCCTCCGGCGGTTTGGCGGATGTCGCGATCCGAGGTGAAGGAGAGCGGGCCTTCCCGGAACTGCTGGAACGCTGGCGGACCTTGCGTGCATGGGACGATATTCCGGGACTATGTGGCGTGGACTCGCAAAGTGTGTTTCGCGACAACGGCACCGCTTTATGGGTGGAGGACTTAGATGCCATCCCCGCCTTCTATGAACGCGAGTTGGCGGGTTTTAAGAAACCATTTATCCAATTGGAGACGTCCCGTGGTTGCGGGAACGGCTGCCTCTTCTGTACCAGCCGCCATACGGCGCTACGTATCCATTCAGAGGCACGGGTGCGAGGGGATCTACAGGCTATTGCGGCGGCCGAGGTCAAGGATGTCCGGATTGTAGATCGAACCTTTAACGAAAATCGCAGCCGCGCCTTGCTGCTAACCAGGCTGTTTCGCGATGAGTTTCCCATGCTCCGGTTTCATCTCGAAATTGAACCCGCCAGGTTTCATCAGGAGCTGGCGGATGAGTTTGCCAAGGCGGCTCCGGGTCGGTTTCATCTTGAAGCCGGGATACAGAGTTTGGATCCGGTTGTATGCGCCAACATTGAGCGGGGCGCGACAGTTCCACGAACCCGTGAAGGGCTGAAACGCCTTTGTGGGCTGCGAAATATTGAAGTGCATGTGGATTTGATTACCGGGCTGCCCGGGAGTAGCCTGCCTGGCATCATCGCTGATGTGGAATCCGTGATGTTATATCGACCTGCAGAGATACAACTTGAGCGGCTGAAGCTCCTGCCCGGGACTCCATTGGCGCAGGACCCTGCCCGATGGGGTATTGTCAGCAAAGTGACTTCGCCTTATCAGGTTATTCAAACTCCATCGCTATCCCCGGAAGACCTGCAACAATCGGACCGACTTTCAAAACTGATTGACTGGTATTACAACACGGCTGAACTCCACGCGTGTTTTGCGGATGCCGTTGAGATTGAACCTGCTTTGCTTGCGCGGTTTGAAGTCTGGGGCAGGGAGCGGATGGGTTTTGTTATCCGGCCCAGCCTTGAGTCCCGCTTCGAAACATTGAATACCTTTTTGCAGTCTGAGGCCGCAGGTAATATTGTGCATCGAGAGGCGCTTGAGGCTGTGGTGCAGCGTTTGTGTTATCGCTGGTTCCGGCTCGGGTTTAGCGCCCGGAATGGACTGTGTCCAGCGGTCCAGTGGAAACAGGATATACCGCCGGGAGCGGTGTTGGTGGAAGGCGATGCGGGCGCCAAGGTCTCCCGGAAATGGCGGGTGGAGTTGACCCTGCCGCACCTCTTTTGTTACGGAACCGGCGCCAGTGGCGAACGCGCCGTTGTTGCCGTTTATCGGTTGCGCAAACCTATAAACACAGTTTGCGCATAATTACTGCAAAGTTGAAAATGCTGACAAATAGCCTCTCAGGTCTCGGGGTGAGAGATGGGATGGGGCAGCGAATTCTTTTATATAATACGCGTATTTGACACAAGTGTCTTTATCGCGTAATGTGTATTTGTGAAGATAAACGTGCATAGTGTTACCTGTATTGAGCAGTTTCATCTCCTGTTCCTTGATCAGTTGGGACGGAAGCTGGATAAACGTCATTATGCCCTAAAAGGGGGATGCAATCTTCGATTCTATCTCAAAAGTATCCGATATTCTGAGGACATGGATATCGACGTACAACTCACCTCTGTGGAATCCCTCCAAGACCGTGTGGATCAGATTCTCAAGGGTGCTTCCTTTGCCCGAATCTTGCAGGCACGGGGGGTGGCGATTACGCATTGTTCTTCCCCAAAACAAACGGACACCACTCAGCGATGGAAACTGGCCATTACTTCAAAGGGCTCAGAATTGCCCCTCCATACCAAAATCGAGTTTTCACGGAGGGGGATGAGTGATCCGGTTGTGTTTGAACCTGTTGATAGTTTGATCATGCGTGAATATCAACTTACGCCCATTCTCGCCAGCCATTATCCGCCCGAAGTGGCTTTCCGGCAAAAAGTAAATGCATTGATTCACCGCTCTCAAACCCAGGCCCGGGATATCTTTGACCTCGATCATCTGCTGCGATCGGGAGTCTCAGCCCAAGGAATGGTTCTGCCCGCTCAATGGGGGGAAGCACAACAGAATGCTTTGTCCGTCTCGTATGACGCTTTCAAAAGTCAGGTGTTCTCCTATTTGGCTCCGGAATATCAAGCGCAATATGATGCGCCGGAGGTATGGGATGAAATGGTCATGCGTGTGGTGGACGCGCTGAAGGGAGAGCCGTCATGAGGCTCGTGGACGCTTTGAATCGGCTCCAGCGTTTCGCGCAACCAGCCATGGAGACCGGTGATGCGGCCGTCATCTTAGGGCTGGAGAAATCGCACGCCAGTAAGGTGCTTGCCCGGCTTGCGGAAACCGGACATCTCCTCGCGTTACGGCGCGGGGTATGGGCTTTCCCCGGGCGACTGGATCTGCTGGCGGTCCCAGAGCGACTTACAGCTCCGCAACCAGCCTATTTGTCGCTCCAAAGCGCACTCTATCATCATGGCATGATTTCCCAGATTCCCGTCTTAGTCTATGCGGTGTCTCTGGCGCGGACCCGGCGTTATGACACGCCACTTGGCGTTATATCAGTCCACCATATTGCGCCAGAGTTCTTCTTCGGGTTTGAGTCCTTGGGCGAGAATGGCATCCGGATGGCACGACCGGAAAAGGCCTTGTTGGACGTGTTTTATCTGGCCCCCGCTCGAAGCCGACTTTTTTGCAACCTACCAGAAGTCGAAAGACCGGAGGGGTTTGATGTCCCGGAAGCTCAGCGAATGATCGCCCGCATACCCTTTCCAGCACGCCGGAATATGGTGGCCGACCGATTCAAGCAGTGGCTCGAATGCACCACTGGAACCGGAGAGGCTTAGTAGATAGCCAATTGATAAAATTCTGCATATTCTTTCAAAGATTTATGGGCTTCGATTGTCTAATAGGTTATCAGGGAAACATATGGACGACATAGCCGACGAACAATTGCTTGATAAGTATGCGGAATTGGGCGAGTTGCGATATTTCGATGCACTAACCCGTCGGCATGTTGGCAAGGTGAGGGCGATGATCTATCCCATGGTATTGAATGATGCCGATGCAGATGAATTGACCCAGGATGTCTTCATGAGGGTAGTCCGTAATATCCATGGGTTCGACCGTCGGGCGGCCTTTTCGACCTGGCTTCACCAGATTGCCATGAATATCCCCGACTACGGCCCAGCGCGGGTAGGCCGCCGTCCTCAAAGCGCCGCTGGTGCCGTCGCACGCTCCTCACCGAGCAGCCGAATGCGCGAGCAACCTCTTTCTGGTCTGCCCATCCCTGATCAATAAGGTTGACCATCGCATGCGCCTCGGCCATGCGGTCGCCCAGCGCGTATTGGGCGATCGCAACACCCACCACGATCACGATGCGATGCCCATCCTGTGTTCTCATGAGACAGCGCGAATTGATGAATGTCGTGCCGTCCGGCGTGCTCACTCCCAGAAACAACTCCCCTTGCCTTGGCGTCTCTCTCATGGGGGAACGATAACATTCCGCTCAAAAAAGCGGACAGTTTTGGGTTCGAGCCCCAAAAGCGGTGGGTGAATCTTGTCGGGGGAACTTCGAAAGACCGTATGGATCAATATCCACGGCCTGTGCGCGCCAATAGGCGTGGGCACTTTCAGGGCGAAACAGATGCCCCTATGTCAGGAGGTCTGGAATTATTAAGATTGTTCTGTTTGGCGTAACACACTTATACTGTGAACACAGTTTATGTGGAGATGAATGTATGAGGAATGTGACAATTGCCTTGGATGATCCTATTTATGAAGCGGGGCGTCTATATGCCCGTGAGCACCATGTTTCTCTGAATGGGCTTATACGCCGCTTGCTTCAGCAGACGGTGATGCGCGAGCAGGCAAAGAACGCGTGTGATCAGTTCTTTGCCGTCGCCGATCAAGTGCGGAGTAATTCCCGAGGAAAGCGATGGACCAGGGAGGAATTACATCGCGGCCCGCAAGGCGAGATGTTTTGAACTTTGGACAGAAGATCTTAATCCAGGTCAGTCCATTCTTTCTGTGACGGTGCGAAACCCGTTGGGACCGAAGGGTGGAGAGAAGATGAAAGAGGCTGGTGTTACCTACCGCGTTCACTCTGGAACACGAGCGAAGACCTCGTCGTTGAGAATCAGGGGAGCGTAAAAATGCGGTTGACGATGGTGGTTTCGCCGTATAGATTACGCAACTTCTGTTTGACCCTAGTGCCCCCTTCGTCTATCGGTTAGGACAGCAGGTTCTCAACCTGTTAAGAGGAGTTCGACTCTCCTAGGGGGTGCCACTTCAGGTGTCTCAGAATCCTTTAAACTCGGGTGTGTCTTTTGCCGGCGTCTCGTTCTTTGCCCCGGTTTTCGTCTCTGCCCCTTTTTCGTGTTGGCGTAGATACTCGTTGGCGATAATGACGACCCGCTGCGGGCTACTACCCGCAAATGCCGAGGGGATGTGCCAGAAGTTCAGGGGGGCGCCGGGGAGGGGATCATACCATTCCACTGCACTTCTCACCCGGTCTTTGGTCTCATCGATAATTTTGTTTTTTGCGGCAAGATTCGCCAGATAGTCCTGGCGGTCCTTCTCTTCCTTTTCTTTTTTACGCTTATCGGAACCGCTGCTGGCTTCGATGGTAATGACCTTTTTAGTGCTTTTGAGCGTCCGTGTTTTCTCGGCTTCCACTGTTGCTTTACTTTCAGCTTTCTTCTCATCACGGAGTTCCGTCAAAGGCGCCCAGTCCTTGGCGACGGTTTCAAGCAACGTTTGAATTTGGACCTCAGACATTTTGCCCCGGACCGGTTTATAGTCAGCATAGGCGGCCTTGGAGGTGCCGTCATTGGCAGGGAGAAAACGGAAGGTCAGGAGGATTCCGTTGATTTCATAGACCCGTTCCGCAGTCCAGAATCCCTCTCCCGCTTTTTCAGTGTATTTTGCCCCGTAACGCTGGTTGCATTGTTCCGGCGTTTCTCCCAGCCGGGCAAAGGCCGGCCCGGTAAGTGCAACCGACAGGACGAGTGTGACAAGGGCGGATTTGTTCATAGCTCGAATACCTTCACATCACAGAGTTTTATGGTTATGGGAAAGACAGGTCCATCTAAAGTGAGTGACTCACCTGTGAAAACGTCTTTCAGCGTAAGAGGGAATGTCAGACCGCAGTGGGAAAGGTCGGCGACCAGGGTCTGGTCCTTATAGATGTCGAGGTTGGCGAAGAGCAGTACCCCGGGTTGCTTTTGAATCAGATCACGGCGATAGGCGCCGAGAATGGCCTCATGTCCATTATCCACAAAAATCAAATTGCCGTTTTGCCTGAAGACGTTGCGTTCAGCCAATAGCCCGTTGATTCTGGTGATGAAATCGCGGATCTCGGGAAGAGGTTCCAACTCCATTTTCCGGGACGGACCAATGAAAGGAATGCGATCCTTCACCCCGGTCTCGACCCCTTGCACCAGGCCCGTTTGCCCGAGCGTATACAGGGCGCAAATCGCGTAGCGGGGGATGGCCGAATGCGCGGAACCAAAGAGCTGGGCTGGAACACCGGTGTCGTGGGTTGTAATGGCGCAGAGGTGGCGCAGGCGTCCGGCGACATTGTGCAGGTAACTGATGTAATGCCGGAGTTGCGGTCCAAACGGATATTCCCAACTATTTGCCAGCAGCATGTTGATGCCCCATTCAGGTACGGTCCGTTCCAGCGTGCCTTCATCGGTGAAGTATTCGCCTAAAATGGCGAGGTTCGGAAAAGCGGTGTGAAGGGTGGCGCTCAGATCGGCCACAAAATTATTATTGCTGCTGTGCAGGTTGTCAAAGCGCACCATCCCCCCCGTGTAGGCGGCATAATTCGACCAGAACTTGGCATATTGTTTCATGTAGTCACGGATGTCGTGACTGATGAATGTGTTGGGATGGTCATAGTTAAGCAGAACCAGATCCTCCCAGCGGATCCAGTTTTGCATATGCCAGCAACCGGCCCGTTTAAAACCGTCCTGTTCAGCATCGTCGGCAATAATCCAGTCGGGGCAGGAGGAGACCATCCGGCTATCCACGCAAATATGATTCAATACGAGGTCAAGGCACAGCCGGACCCCCTGGGTGCGGCAGGCTTGAACGAAATCCTCGAATTGCTCCAGGGTGCTGCGGGGATCGGCCGGATCGCGATAGCGTGAATCCACATCAAAAAGATCATTGGCGGCATAAGGGCTATTGGAGTATCCCATCTGGGTAATGGGGAGCAGGTGGATGGCGTCGAAACCCATCGCGCGGATGGAGGGCAGGACCTGCTTCCAGTCGGTGATACTGCCGGAAGCGCTGGGGATGAGGGTATAGAGGCGGACTGTCCGGATGGACGGGGGGTCAACCATGACATAGGAATGGGGAACCCGGTCCCAGAACCATTCCTCCCCGCCGTCCAACGAATATTTGATCCTGAATCGGAAAAGGCCGCAGTGGGGAAAGGTGAGCGATAAATTGAATTCCCGGCCATTGGTGGTGGAGAACGGAATATCCAACCAATCGTTAGGTGTCGTTGCCCCGATATCGCTATGCAGGATAACTTGAGGGGGGTGGGAATTGCGCTGTTTCAGCGTGATGGTCAGATTGAGCGGCTCATCATGAAAATGGCGGAAAAAATTCTTCTGTCCGAAAGGGAATGACCGCTGGATGATGCCGGCCTCGCCTTTTTGGAGCGAGCGCGGAGTGAGCTGGGGAATGATTTGGCGAGTCAAAGACATCGATTATCCTTTAAACATGAGATCATGGTCGGATTATGAAGTGGGGCGGGGTGGAGTGTCGAGTTTTCTTCTGCCGGAGGCGGGTAAAAAATCTTCTTGTGTTGACTTTATGGGCAACCATTTAATGACTCGTTGACTATCTATGGGCCCTGGCCATATTGTTAACCACAGTTATTGAAAGGTAACACTAT
>JBAXDB010000020.1:0-28313 GCA_037141135.1 bacterium
TCGATCGAACTGTCCAGAGCCTTTAAAACTTCTTCTCCGCTTTGGGCATGCCAGATTGGGGATGGGGAGGTGTTTTGATTTGGGTCCATTTAAAGGTCTCTATATGGGCACTGCAACCGCCGGGGACGTCGGTTGCCACCTGTGCTTCGCTCTTGGGTATGCCCCTCTCCTGAATTCTGGCTCCTGACTACCTGTATTGTTACTCATTATTTGCGATTCATTTTAGTTGCCCTAGATGCCCTTGTAAATGCCGTTCTCGACTTCATTTCTTTGATCGGCTATACACGCCAATGAAAAGGGCCGTAATTGGTAAGCTTGGTATTCATCGAATCGACACTGAATCCGTATATCATGAGAAAGAAACCCACAGTCTATGTGATAGCCGGGCCAAATGGTGCCGGGAAGACCACGTTTGCCATGAAATTTCTGCCACGAATTTCCGAGGCTAATTTCATCAATGCGGATCTTATTGCCGCCGGTGTGTCACCGCTCGATCCTGAGTCTGTTGCGGCTGAGGCCGGACGCATCTTCCTGGCTCGGATCCGTCAACTGATTGCCAGATGTCATGCTCCTTGAGCAAGCAAGAGGTGAACTATGAGAAAGAAGGAGCTTCAGGAACTCGAGTCCTTTGCAGATAAGGCCGCACAGGCATTACGAGACGCCGTCAAGGGAGTGATTGAGGATCATCGCCGAACGGAAATACCCTTGGCGATGATGCGTGACGGTAAGGCCATGTTGGTCTCGCCGCAGCAGGTAATCATGCCGGCGGTCGCGGAAGGACAAGTGGAGTACCATGTCCGCAAACGAAAAAAACTAAGTACTAATCCGAATGGCGTTCGTTAAGATCTGGTACCGTCAAAACCAAGAACCCACCCCTAACCCCTCCAAGGAGTGGAACTAGTTGGTTTTCAATCTCTTATAATGGATCCCCTCCTCGGAGGGGTTAGGGGTGGGTTGTGCGGAAAATGACCTTAAGTAAGCGCCTTATGTTGCTGATGCCTTAACGGTGTTATGAAACGATTCACCTTCTTAGATCCTGCTTCGCATTGATGCTGGAACCTGGAATGGGGCCAAGCCCCAGCAGGGATAGCGCCAGATTACCAGCATCCCCGTTTCGAATGGGTTGGGGTTGGGCGGAATAATCCGGGCGGCCATTGCCGGGAGAGGCGCGGGTACCTTGATTCATGTTGTATAAGTCCCCTTTGGTAACGCCCGCACCCCAGATGTAGAAGGGGATCGTGTAGTCCAGCGGAAGCGTCGCATCATGGTGATCCTTGTTAAGGCCGCCATGGTCAGCGGTCACTATCAGGGTGGCGCGACTCTTGAAAACAGGGCTGTTTATCATCATTTTCATGATCTGGCCGACACAGGGGTCGAGCTTTTCCAGTGCGGCAAGGTAGGGCTCACTGCCCCAGCCATGGGTGTGGCCTGCTGCATCCGCCTCGCCAAAATGAACAAAGGCATACTGACAGGGATTGCTGCTCATGCTGCCAACGAACTGTTCGGTCAGAATGGGGGATGAGTTGGTGTATAGGAACAGATCCATTTTATTGCGCCCGTTATCCGGACCGGTGGTATCTGGTGCCCCGTGTTCAGCGTCATAAGAAATGCTGAAGAGCTTAAATTTAGTTTTGGTCGCCCACATTCCGGTGCGGAGTCCGTTGTCGTGAGCCACATCGAAGGCACTGGCTACATAAGCCCCTTTATGTGAGTGCAAGGTGACCCCTTTGGCGGGATCGGTATTACTGGTCCAGTTGTGGCCGGCTTCGCCGAGGATAGGCCTGCTGGTGACCATGGAGGTATGGTTGGGGAGCGTCACGGTAATATCATAATCGGCCCTGGCGTTGGTGGTTCCCGCGCCCTGTTCTGTTAATTGCTTGAGATGGGGGAGTTTTCCTTGATCGATAAGGGTCTGCATATAGCTGGAGCCCATCCCGTCAATACTGACGGTAATGACGTAATTCGCGCCATGAACGACAGTGGCAAGCAATCCTGAAATTAGCAACGTGATGATCCGATTATTGTTCATTGTAAGAAGCATCCTGTTGAGATTTGTCATTGTTCAGTCATTATTCTGCCTTCGACAGGTGGCGTTCGACGTCCCGGCGAACGCATTGGCCATTTAGCCGCCCCTATATCGTCTCTGCAGCCGCCGGGGACGTCGGCTGCCACCTGTGCTTCGCGCTTGCTCGAGATATTTTGTCTGGCACTAAAACTGCATGAATGGATTGGATCGTTTTTCCTGGCCGATGGTGGTTTGAGGGCCATGGCCGGGATAGACGATGGTATCATCGGGGAGTTGAGTCAGACGTTTCAGTGATTTCGTCATCACCTTCTCATCGCTCCCGTCTAAGTCGGTACGTCCGATGGTTCCCAGGAAAAGCGTGTCGCCGGAGAAGAGGACTTTTTCATCCGGGAAATAAAAACAGACTCCACCCGGCGAATGGCCCGGTGTCGCAATAATCTTGTAGCGGAGCCCGGCCTCTTCATAGGTTTGCCCGTCGGCCAGAAGACGTTCAATGTGTTTGGGCCGCTCGGGACTGTCGTAGTAGGGAAGCGATTGATTCAGATGGCTGAAGGCCCAGGATTCATCCAGCGGATGGATTGATACCGTGGCGGGGAACGTGCGGGTCATTTCGGCCAGTCCGGAGACATGATCCATATGCCCATGCGTGATCAGATAAGCGGCCACCGTGAGTTTGTTCTGGCGCAAGGTGACCGCTATGATTCCCGCATCTTCACCGGGGTCGATGACCAGCGCCTCATGATTTTTCGAGACAGCCAGATAGCAGTTAACCTGGAAGGTGCCCACACTGATGGGAATAACTTTCATGATTCCACCAGGCTGGCGATTGTCACTTCCTGCTCGGTACGATCGGTTAGGTTTTTGATTCTGACGGTGCCTTTGGCGAGATCGTCCGGTCCAATGAAAATTCCGCGACGGAAGCCGACCTTCCCAGTGCGACTGAAGAAATGTTTGGGTTTCTCGGCATGCAACGAAATGTCCACGTTGGTTCCGCCGGCCCGCAATGACCGGGCGATCCGGATGGCGGTATCGCGCTGGGCGTCCTCCATGTAGGAGAGGGCCAGATCTTTGCCAGCGGAAGGGTGGGGCGCTTTGCTCTTTTCGGCCAGCAATTCGGCAATGACCACATCGCCGAAGCCCAGGCCGACGGCGGTCATGGGTTTGCCGCCCAGATCCCCGAGCAAATTGTCGTAACGCCCGCCGCCGAAGATGGCACGGAGGCTTTTTCCGGTATCGAATCCTTCAAACACAATGCCCGTGTAATAGCCGAGTCCGCGAATGACAGAAATATCAAATTTCACCATGTCGGCGGCACCATACAGTTTCATGATGTCGAAGAAACTCAGGAAATGCTCCAGGGCGGGGGTGCGTTCACCCAGTGCGGCAATGACACTGTCGAGAGTGTTTAACGCCAGAACCCGGAAGGCCGCCTCAATGCTGTCCGCTGAAAGACCATTTTCGTGGAGCAGTTTGGCGATTTCCTCGTCAGGAATTTTTCCGCGTTTGTCCAGGGCGAGAAAGATGGCGGCGTGATGTTCGCGGGGTATGCCGGATTTAGCGAGAATATCCGAGAGCAAGGCGCGGCTGTTGACGTGGACCCGCACATCGTTGCTGTCGAGTCCGAGCAGTTTCAGGGCTTGAATGGCGGCCATGACGACTTCGGCCTCCGCCACCACGGAAGGTTCGCCCACGACATCCATATTCCACTGGTAATGTTCCCGCTTGCGCCCGCGTGTCATGCGTTCATAGCGAAAGCATTGGGCGATCGTAAACCACTTGATCGGGAAGGAGAGTTCATTCTGTTTGGCCACAATCATGCGGGCGAGGGTGGGGGTCATTTCAGCGCGCAGGGCCAGTTCCCGCTCACTTTTGTCCTTGAACCAGTAAATCTGATCCTGAATTTCCTCGCCGCCCTTGCGCTTGAGCAAGTCCAGGCTTTCCACGACGCAGGCGTCGTATTGGTCAAAACCAAACCGGCGTGCGGCGTTGGTCCAGGCGTCAAAAATGGCGCAACGGAGCGCCATATCGTCAGGATAAAAATCCCGCATCCCGCGCGGGGGCGCAAAACTGATGGATTCCGCCATGGTATTACTACTTCAAAACGACGGCCTTCATCTGCTTGCCGGGCTTGAATTTCACGACCCGGCGCTCAGGAATGACGACCGTGTTTTCAGGTTTGTTCGGATTACGGCCGATACGCGGTTTCCGGACTTTGACTTCAAAGACTCCGAAATCGCGGAATTCGATGTTCTCGCCCTTGGCCAGGCCTTCGGTGATATAATCCAGTGTTTTCTGGATGACTGAAAAAACCTGCTGCTGGGGAAGGCCGACTTCACCGGCAATACGTACGACGAGTTCGCGCTTTGTCATTTTAATGCTCCTTGAATGGCTTGTTCTATGAAAGTAACTGCTTCTACAATGGAAATCATCTGTTTGTCTGTATCGGTGCGGCGCTTGATTTCGACTTTGCCGTCCGCCAGGGAACGCTCGCTGATGACAGCCCTGATGGGCAATCCGATCAGGTCGGCATCCTTGAACTTAACGCCCGGGCGTTCGTCACGATCATCAAACAGAACCTCAATGCCTTTCGCCTCAAGTGTCTTGATGAGTTCCTCGGCGACGCGCATGCTTTCCGCATGACCGGTATTGGGAACCACCACGCAGACTTTATACGGGGCCACCGACATGGGCCAGATGATGCCGTCTGCATCATAACTTTGCTCGATGATGGCCTGCAGGGTGCGGGTAACGCCGATGCCGTAGCAGCCCATGACGCTGATCTGGTGACTGCCGGCGGCATCCAGGAAGCCAGCATTGAAAATCTTGCTGTATTTGGTGCCCAGTTTGAACACATGCCCGACCTCAATGCCGCGTTTCCCACGCATGCGGGTGCCGCAGCGTGGGCACTTGTCGCCCTCCTTGGCGATGACGAGATCGTGGAAGGAGGTGACCGTGAAGTCGCGATCGACCAGGACATTGATAAGATGGCTGTCGGCGATATTGGCGCCGGTGGCCGCGATGCGGGGCGTCTGAATTTCGATATCGGCATAAATGGGTATTTTGAGTCCCACGGGGCCGGCAAAGCCCACCGGAGCACCGGTGACTTTTTCAATGGTCGCATCATCGGCCAATTCGAGGCTGGTAACCTTGAGAATACGCGTAAGCTTATGCTCGTTAAGATCACGGTTGCCGGCAACCAGCACCGCAATGGGCTGGCCATCGGCGATATAGATTAATGTTTTTATCAGATCCCATGGTTTAATCTTAAGGAACGAAGAGACCTCTTCGATCGTGCGTTTGCCGGGGGTTGCCACAACAGATGGGGGCAGGTCGGTGGTGGACGTTTTCACGGCGGGCGGTTTCCGCTCTGCCCGTTCCAGATTGGCGGCGTAGGAGCAGGCTTCACATTCGACGATGCCATCTTCGCCCGAGTCCGCGAGAACCATGAACTCATGAGAGAAATCACCGCCGATGGCCCCTGTGTCGGCTTCCACCACCTTGGTGCGCAGGCCGCACCGGTTGAAGATGCGGACGTAGGCGTCATACATGGCCTGATAACTGATGTCGGCGGCTTCCCAGCTGACATCGAAGCTATAGGCGTCCTTCATGCTGAATTCCTTGGCACGCATCAGGCCGAAGCGGGGGCGGATCTCATCCCGGAACTTGGTTTGAATCTGATAGAACGTTTTGGGGAGCTGGCGATAGGAACTGATCTGCCGTGCGGCGAGATCGGTGATGACTTCCTCGTGGGTCGGGCCGAGGACCATATCGCGTTGTTGCCGGTCTTTGATTTTAAACATGGAATCACGGAGAACCGCGTAACGCCCTGAGGTTTCCCATATTTCACGGGGTTGCAGCGCCGGCATCAGCACTTCCAGCGCGCCGGCCCGATCCATTTCTTCGCGTACAATCCGTTCGACATTTCGCAGTGCCTTGAGGCCCAGAGGGAGAAAGGTATAGAGCCCGCCGCCAAGCTTCATGATCAAGCCAGCTCGCAGCATGAGTTTGTGGCTGGGAATTTCAGCATCCTGCGGGGCATCCCTCAGGGTCGGTATCAAAGACTGTGTCCAACGCATAAAATGAAATCCTTTGTGGCAGATGAAACGGTCGCATTTGACACAAAGAGAACAGGTTATGCAAGAAAATTGAGAGACTAGAGAAGATCGGTTTTAGAGACGTCCCTAGTATCTGCCATAGGATCGGGCTGTTTCGATCATGGCCAGCAAGTTTTCATCGGGCGTGTCCCGTCCGCACTGATCGCCCGTTGAAAGAATAAAACGGCCCCCTTTGGCTGCATCATCAATGGCTTTTCTGGCCGCGTTAACAACATCTTGGGGGCTCCCGCGTAACATGACCTCGGTCGTATGGAGGTTACCTTTAAGCACTATTTTGCCGCCATATAGCCGTTTCAGTTCCGCTAAATTACAATCACCCATAGGCGGGATCTCAAGAGGATCTATGATACTCAGCCCGGTTTCCTCCGTCATCATTCGTACCAATTCCTTCTCGGGACCGCAGGAGTGGATATGCGTGGGGATGCCAGCCTTTTGGGCAAGTTCAATAGCTCGTTTGACTGCCGGCAGGGCGTGCTCATGGAAGAAATCCGGTGACTGGAATACCAGGGTGCCGGAACCGCCCACACACAGGAAGTCAGGGCGGTCCTCCGGCTTCATGGCCATCAGGTCGGCAAACCTCCGCTCAACATCGCGCATGCGTTGCTCTTTGAGTTTTTCAAGAGCGTCCGGGTTGTCGTTATAGTAATAGATTGCGTCTTCGCTGCCTGTAATGCAGCTATGGGTAATAAAGACGCCGACGAGCCCCAGATCGCCCAGCATTTCTTTGGTGCGACGCAAGCCGGCTATCCCTAGATCCGTAGGTTTAACCACCGTAACCGGTTCGTATCGGGTGGGTATATCCGGCAGATTGATTTTTTCCGGTTTTATTCCCTGACTGGGCGGGTCAGCAATGAAATAGACCGTTACGCGGTCTTGCCAGATCCGGCGCCCATTCTCCATATAACTCGTCTGTGTAACAATCCGTTCGGCGTCGCGGTTGACGATGAAGGTCTCCCAGGGCCGGGGATCTACGGGATCACTGGGCCAGCGGAAGGGGAAATAGCCGTCCATCACGGCATCAATATTGAAGTGCTTGGCACAGGCGATGTAGGCCTCCCAGATGGGTGGGTCATTGTATAGATAGAGATCCCAGAATGGATTGCCGGTCAATCGGGCGGGTATCATATTGGAGAAATCCGGCGCGACCGGTACGCAGTCTGGAATTTCGCCTCTCAACACTGTCTGCAATCGTTCTCTGTTGGTCATGTGAGATTCCCTTGTTAAATGGTGCTCATACTTTATGCCGAATTTGTTTTATGTGTCTTGCTTGAAAATGACCTTTTATTGTGTTGTATTGACTTGATGAACAGTCTGAGATGGAAAACTCTGGCTCCCAATGGTGAAGCGTTTCACCTTGCGCGAAGTGTATTGGGGAAAGGCCGGCCGGCCCATTTGCATTCACACGATTTTGCCGAAGTGTTCTGGGTGGAAGAGGGGGCCGGGATGCAATATTACCCCGGCTCGGAAGTGCCGATGGAGGCGCATGACCTTTATGTTGTGAGGGCTCAGGATGCCCATGCGGTCAGCGCCGGCGACCATGACCACTGTGTGATTATGAATCTGGCGTTCCCCCACACGGTCATGGCTGAGCTGGTGAAGCGGTATTTCCCTGATAAGGTGGAGCTCATTAATCACCGACGGGCGCGTCCGCATTTCAAGCTGACCGAACTTCAGATCCGGCGGCTAACAGAGATGTCCGAGCAGCTTGCGCTGGATCAGTCCGGGCGGTTTGTTTTAGACCGTTTTCTCGTCAATCTATTCTACGAGTTATTCTGCCGGGCAGACTCGCATCTTCCTGAGACTGTGCCGGACTGGCTCAAAAAAGCGAGTGTTGGCATCAGGGATCAGGAACGGCTGGCGGAGGGGACTGCGGCATTTGTGAAGCTGGCGGGCCGGTGTCAGGCCCATGTTTCAAGGGCGGCAAAGCAGTTCTTGGGGAAGACTCCCACTGAGATTGTGAATGAGGCGCGAATGGCCTACGCGACCCGGCAACTGCTTATGACAGATCAGAAGATTGCCGACATCAGTTGTTTGTGCGGGTTTGACAGTTTGACGCATTTTTACAAACTATTCCACCATTACTCCGGGGTAAGCCCGCATCAGTATCGGTGCCGCGGATTGGGATTATCTGATGTTCCCGTCAGTAACGAGGTGATGCTAGTGGACCACAGGGTTCATTAAAAATCTGCGTTTTAACCAGCTTTTCACCCATTCATATTCACGGACTGTGCTAGCGCCCACGCCGCAGGTTTGCAGGACGTGGGGAAGTACATGAAACGTATAGGTCTCAATTTCCAGATGGAGGTCTGGCTGGGAGGATATTTGGTTCCAGAATCTGGCGTCCATGACTTTGGATGTGGACTGGAGCGGAGCATCGCCTTTGAAATAGAGCGGGACATGGAAATGGATGCGCCAGAGTGCGTTGGGATTCTCCGGGGTTGCAGGCGATGCCAGCGCCTGATCCAGATCGGCAAACCGGGCCCCATCCAGAATTTTTACCTGGTGGAGATACACCGGATCCAGAAATACCTTCAGCCTTTCTCTGGCTGGAGGAGTGGGGAGGACCTCAAGTGCGGAACTGAGTTGGACCTTGGAGATCCGGATGCCATGCCGGACAAGTCGTGTCAGGCTGGCGGCCAGATCTTCAAATTGCAGGGCCAGATGGCAGGTGTCAAAACAGATGCCGATATGCCGTCTGATGATCGCCTCGGCTTCGCTCCGGGCGCAGGATAGGCGCGCGACCAGATGCGGGATGGCGTGTGGAATAAGTTGTTTTTCAAAAAACTCAATCACTTCCGTCGTTGTCTCAAGAAGACAGTCTGGTTCAGGCTCAAGGCCGATATGAACTTCCCGCCCGGTTTTTGAATGGATCTCATGAAGAGACAGGGCGCATTCCGCCAGCTGAATAACCATTTCGGTGGACGGGACACTCGCGACCCCGCTCCCTGCCGAAAACTTGTACCCGAGGGGGAGGGTACTGATGCTGCCATCGGTCCCCTCCGGCAGAAGCTTGGCCAGTATGTGAGCAAGGGTAGTGGTGTAGTTGAGCCGTTCAGGGGTAGACCAGTCTGGCCGATAGACTGCTGTTTTGACTGGCGTGGTGTGGAAAGACCCGTAGGGGAAGCCGTTGATGGTGAAAGCGTAGAGGTTCTGCTCAGTCATGAAGCTCTTAAAGGTCGCCAGCGCTTCCGGCTGGCATAATGTTGTGGCAGCCTGTTGACTCAAACGCAACCCCAATCCGAAAGGTTTACCAGAAGATACCTGGTCGCGGATGACCATGGTATGCGTTTGGATTGCCGCCAGATTCTCCGCCCATGTTTCCCCGGGATGAACATTCAGGCAATAGGTCAGATGATGTGACGATTTTTGCATAATCAGTTAGCAGAAAACCTCGCCACGTTGCCAAAGATATTACCACCCGCTTCGCTTGAGACACGGAGACACAGAGGTGAAAAAGATAATATTGCGGGAATTGCAGGTCCGGAGTACCTGACCTGCAATTCCCGCAACGTTTTCTGGAGTAATTTCAAGAGAAAGAGGAGGGCTTGTAATGGCTCCTCCTTCTCTATGAATTCCTTCAAGAAACCGTGACGTTTATTTTGGTCCCGCGTATCCGCGGGAGCGAAATAAACGTCACATTTGCATTCTCTGTGTCTCCGTGTCTCAAGCGAAGCGGGTGGTAAAATTTTCATTTGGTCGCTTTCTTGAGGTAGGTGATTCCTGCGGCAATGATCGTGGGGTCCATGGTGTGGACTTCGATTCGGGCGCCGATGGGGGCGGGGAGAGTGATGGTGAGGGGACCACCGAGGTGCTCCTGGAAGCGGGTCAAGCCATCAAGGATGGCCGGCGAACCATCCGGTTTATGTGAGGCAAGGTGCTTGTGCCAGATGGGCAGCCCCGCCGTCTTGAGAGCGGTGAGCAGAGTGGTCAGCGCCCTGGGAGATATCAAGCCCAGCTTCATGGCGTAATACGAATCCAGGGCGATGCCAATCGACACGGCTTCGCCATGGCGAAGCCGGTAGCCGGACAGCACTTCAAGATGATGGGCCGACCAGTGTCCGAAATCGAGCGGACGGGCGCTTCCCATCTCAAACGGGTCGCCACCTGACCGGATATGGTCCAGATGCAGTTTGGCGCAGTCAATTACGAGACGTTCCATTACCTTGGAATTTCGTTGATGCAGCGCCCGGGCATTCCGGCAGAGAAAGGTAAAGAAGCGGCGATCCTTGATCATGGCCACTTTAAAGGCCTCGGAGATTCCGGAAATCCAATCGCGATCCGGCAGGCGATCCAGGAAGTCGAAGTCGTTGATCACCGCGAAGGGCGGGGCGAAGGTGCCAATGAAATTTTTGCTGTCAAAGAGATCGATGCCGGTTTTGACGCCGACGCCGACGTCATTCTGGCCCACCACGGTGGTGGGCATGCGGATGACGCGCAAGCCCCGGTGAACGAGAGAGGCGGCGAGTCCCACCACATCAAGGAGGCCGCCGCCACCAATGATCAAGACCACGCTTTGGCGCGCCAGATTGCGTTTGGCCATCAGTTCAATCATCCGGGTGAGACCGGAGAAATTCTGTTTTGCCTGTTCACCGCCCCTGGTGTGTTCGATGGGGCCGGCCAGTTCCAGGGTATCCCGGTGTGTTTTGAAATACTTTTTGATTTGGGCGTCGCATTGCGGCCAGGCACGGGCGGCGCCCTCATCGACGCATACAAACACCCGGTGTCGGCGTTTCTCGTGGAGCCGGTCAATGGTGTCTGCGAGAAGTGGGTTATCGGGAGAAAAGGTGTGCCGCTGGAAATACACGGGGAAATCAAAAGGGATTGAAAGCCGTTGATGGAAGCCGGTGATGGGTTGGCTCACGACATGGTCTCCAGGTGTTGCTGCACGAGTTGGGCGAGTTCCTGCAGGGTGGCAGACGTACCGCCAAGCTGACAGTTGGTGGCCCAGGCGGCCTCACGTCCTTTTCCTGTGGAGCCATGTGAGCCCTTGATGCGGGTTGTATCCTGGCTGACAGAGATCGGGGGCCAGCCGAAAAACAGCTCGCAGGGATCATAGCCGGGCTTGTTATGGATATCTACATGGCTGGCATAATCAGGTGCTTGGGCTTTGTCGGTCCACCATGGGTAGGCGAACCAGAAACCGGGTTTGGCCACCAGCAACAGCTCTCCCCCGTGCGGGTGGGCAATGCCAGTGGCTTGCTGGGCTTTGGCATCCATGATGGTCTCTATCCCGTCAAGGGAGGCCAGTGCTTTCCGTGTTTCATCAATGTTTGCTGTGTTTCGCAAGGTAACATGAGCGATCTCGTGATCGACCATTGCAAAGGCCCGGCTGGCATGGAAGTCCGGATAAAGCATGCCGGCCACGGTTCGCGTTTGGAACAGGTTGGCCTGAAGCAGTGCCCGGTTCGGGAAGATGGCTTGAGTAGCGGGGCCGATGGCGTAGTCGCCAAATATGAGCAGGTCGTAACCGTTTTTCCCGGCAGCGTCCCGGATTATCGCGAGTTGGCTTAACAGGGCAGTGAGCGAACGCCTCGCGGAGGGATGCGCGGGCCCGTGCCGCTGGAGATCGTAGTCGAGAACCGGCAGATAGGTGAGGCAGAGATCAGGCGCTGAGTTTGGATCGGCCAGCAGGAGAGCGGTCGCTCTGGCAATCCATTCGGAAGACGCGGGTGAGGCGATGGGGCCCCAATAGCGGTGCAGGGGAAAGGTGCGTTTAATGGATTTGCAAAGCGAGTCATAGAGCCCGGCTGGCTGGCTGTAAACGCTTTGGACCATGCCGCCACCATGTTTGTGAATGGGGGCGGGAGAGAGGATGATATCAACGGATTCTCCTAGTGACTGTTGCCAGAACAGCATGGCGACGCGTTTGCCCCGCTTACGGAAGGAGTCCCAGATGCGGGGGCCGGAGACCAGGGCGGAGGATTGTTCCCAGAGCAGGGGGCGGCGGAGTTCGCGGTGGAAGCGGCCGTTGGCAACCATGCCGTGGCTTGAGACCGGTGCGGCGGTGCGGAAGGTGGCCTGAGCCGTGCAGGTAAGGGCGGGGAACACGCTGTTCAGTGGCTCGAAGGTAAGCCCTTTCCACGTTGTGCCAAATGTTTCGGTCAGGAAATCATATCCCAATCCCGCCACTTGAATGATGACTAATTTATTGTTCACGTTCGCATTAACTACCATAAAACCACTTGCCAATCCAGCCGCTTACTGGAAAAAGGAAAAGGAGGAGCAGGGCGAACCCTTCGCCGGCGCCGCCGCATGAGGCGCAGAGTGCCGCCTGGGTGAAGAGCAGGCCGCGGAGCAGGCCGCCGATGGAAGTTTGGATTACACGTGGCGAGGCGTTGGGTTTCATCTGGGCAGTCCATACAAGAGACCAGAGGATCGACATGGCCGCTAATAGTGTCGACATGCTTTTCCATTGGAACCCCATGGGCGATTCGGGCCTGTAGAGGAGGAGCGCCAGCCAGACGACGAGAGCAATCGGAATACCCCAGCGGCTCCAGCCGGGAATCGGGGCCGCTTCAGGATCGGCTTCGTGTCTTGCGGTGATGGTAATGAGGGCAATGAACAATGTCAGGAAAAATGCCGCCATGAGCACGGCGGGCGATGTGAATGCCTGAAAGCCGAGAACGACGGCGCCGAGCAGCAGGCTCAGCCCCCGGCAGATCCCCATGGAGAAAGGCGCCAGCCAGGCGATATTTTTGCCGAAGGCATTGTAAAACCATGAGGCCCCTGTCAGGAGAAGGCCGATGGTGATGGCGGCGCGGCCTGCGGGAAGGGTCAGGAGCAAGCCGGCCAGCGAGAGGAGAATGGCACCCCATTTCACGGCGACCGGGCTCACGGCTCCGGACGGAATGGGGCGATCGGGCCGTTCGCGGGCATCAATGTCGCGGTCAAAGAAGTCGTTTGCCAGCAGGCCGCTGGCATAGAACGCGAGGGCGGCGCCCATGACGGCATACACCGAGTTCCAGGCGGGGCTCCCATGAAGCGCTAGGGCGGCCAGAAGGGCGCCGACCAGAGGATCGCCGGGGACCGTGAATAAATTGGGTGGACGGAAAAGCGAAAGCCAGCCGTTCCTGTCTGGAGGATGGAGGGTGTTGGGTGAAGTGTTATTTGTCATTCTGGCAGCCAATTAAGGAGGTTTGATCTGATATAGACTCCCGCCAGACCGGGATCGTAGTCGATGCCCTTTCGCAGGAGATGGTTTGTATCAGAGCGGAATCCGGCATCTGCCAGATGCGAGTCAAGGAGGGTGACAAACTCGAGACGGCCTACAGCGGTGGCTTCTTGCCGGAGATAATGAAGGAATGACTCGATGACAGCACGGGACTCAACTTGCGGCTTTGCTTGCGTAAGCGCCTGGTAAAGATCGAACAAATCCCGTCCTCGTCTCCGTTGGAAAAGAGCGCGCATCTTAGTGCCCAGCATCTCATGGATATCGTAGCCATTAATTGTGGTTTTAACTACGGCGTTACGGAAAGGGAACTCGAAAGGGATTTCGACGATCGGACGATGGGATGTGCGCTCGGTTACGTTGGCTTCTACTACAATCTCAAGTGTCGATCCCTGCGTGCTTGTGGATGGGACGGCGTAGGTCATCCTCAATATCCGGGACGGTTTGGCCTTATTGCGGATCGCCAGAGCAAGGGCATCCCATGCGGACGTTCTTGGGATGCCAAGAACATCGGCGAGCGTGCGGCGAAGTGCTTTGCGGATATGGTCTTCGGGCCTGTCTCCGACTACGACCAGATCGATATCTTCACTGAAACGGGCGGCTGGCGCGAGATAGACCTTGTGCAACAGTGTCCCACCACGCATGGCAACTTGTGTTTTTAAGAACCCATCGTTGAATATCGCCGCCATTGCCCGGCACAAGAGGAGATCCTGTTCAACCTGGCGTTGACTTGGCCAGGGGACTTCCGTTTGATGAGCCAGAACATCTTGACGGGTAAGCAGGATCATAGTGCCGCCCCCTTTTCAGGGACGAGAATTCGCCAGCGACGGGATTGGACGTTTGCGCTCGGGACCTGATTCTGTGATTCAAGCGGAACCCGGACGATTTCGGAGGGGAGCCACTGGTGAACAATCTCCGCAAGCCGATTTTGACCTGTCGTCTCGATGAGATACCCGAGCCGTTGAGCGACAGCGACTTCGCCCTCTGCATCGAGCGCACCTCTTAATTCTGAGGCGCGAAAAAGCGGGAGCAAGGGGGCGAGAGTCTCGAGTACGCGTCCCATCCCGCCAATGCGAGATGCGTAACGGACCATATCTAGTGCGGTTGCTTCGGGGGTACTGACCCGGAGCGGAGCATAGGCGTTAGGAGGTTGTTGGGTAGGAGTCCGCTCCACTCCCCGCTTGACGAAAAACCGGATTCGAAGGCGGCCCACAGAGATATCCCGCCGGGGAGAGTCTGTCATGACTTGCTTAACGAGAATTGCCTGCGGCGCCGAATTGTAGATTTCCGCGGCAGACTGGAGCGCGAGATAGTAGGGGTGGCCAAGCCAGCGGAAGTAGGCGTCAAGCCACCATTCCACAGGCGGTGCGCCCATGGGGCGATGCTGCGATTCGACGATTAGGAAAAATGCCTGATGTCGCGAAACCCGGACAATATGGCCACGCAAGCGCTGCAGTTGGTTCTTGGCTGCAACATCGGACAAACCCGTCTTGCTCACGAGCTCGGACAGATCGAACGTGATTCGGCCCGTTTCAAGTGTGTTCTCCACGAACGCGGCAGCTGCACCTGTCCGCCGACATTTTGTGTCTACATTTGTCTTCATAGCGTTTGCATATAAAAGCGTATAACGCTTCTTGTTGCAAATGAATTATGACGTATTAGGGCGTTTTGAATAGAGAGAGCCAGCCATTCCGGCCTCCCGGGGCAGGGCGATTACTCACCGAACACCCTGTAGAATCCCTGTGTTTCAGTTGCGCTCGGGAAGAAGGTCCAGCTATTGACACCGAGCGGGCCTGCCACGGTTTCCCAATACGCCAGAAATAATTGGAGATCATGCCCAGCTTTTCCCAGCCATCCAAACTGCTGCGAATGAAAGCAGCGCGACATAAAAAAATAACCATTTTCTGGATGCGTTATTCATAATGTGACCAGTCCTTTCTCTGCCGAAAACCACAAGGGGCTATGTCCTGAAGAATTCCTTTACGATTCCATTCCATTCCGTATCGCTGCACTGCTCCAGTATGCCGACGCGCAATTCATTGCTTCCGGTTCCTTTCCCTGCAACGGCTCGATGCAGGAAACGCTCGATCTCATCCTGAAAAAATGAAACGGCCTTATTGCCGATTTTCAGAGCACGGAGATCTGCATCCAGATTTTCGGGGTCAATGGTGCAGATCCAGTTTTCACCATACGGGGAAATTTCAAAGAGCTCCGGGCTTCTGCCTGGTGTATCATTGAGTTTGGTGACTATTCCAGAAACGGGAGCATAAAAAGGGACGGAGCGATTCTTTTGCTTGATACTGAAAAGGATTTGGCCTTTTGTTACCTGCATCCCGGATTTCGGATAAGCGATGCCATCGATTTTTCCGATAAGTTTTCGGGCAAAATCATCAATTCCGACTTCTG
Source organism: bacterium (assembly GCA_037141135.1). GTDB lineage: Bacteria > Verrucomicrobiota > Kiritimatiellia > CAIKKV01 > CAITUY01 > JAABPW01. The sequence goes on from JBAXDB010000020.1 coordinate 15,716, forward strand.
CACCTCCGCCTTGTTTCACGGTTGTCCAACAATGGCCGTCCGAAATAAATACCCCCCCTGGAATGGCAAATTCGTTTGGCCGGTTTATTATCGTATCGGGATATTGACAGATATGTACCGTCGGCTTCAGTTGCTTCTGGATCCTGTCCTGTCGCTTGATGAGGGTTCCTCTCATGAACTCGAGGAGTTCATCTTCGGTGAACGGTTTTTGCACATAATTCGTTGCCCCAGATTTCATGGTCTCAACGGCGGTCTCGACCGAAGCGAAGCCGGTGATAATAATGACATCGATATCCGGACGAAGGGTCTTCACCCCTTTCGTCACTTCGACGCCGTCCATTTCTGGCATTTTCAAATCTGTGAATACGAAGTCATACTGCCGGAACTGAATCAACCCCAATGCTTCCCTTCCGTTGTTTACGGTGTCGACGCAATAGCCATCAAGCACCAATATTTTCCTAAAGCTATCAAGCACCACTTCTTCATCATCCACGCAGAGGATGCGGGCTTTGGGGTGTTCCACCTCGATGCGCTTCAAAGACTTGGCCTCACGGCTGAAGTCCACTTTCAGATTGACCTCCAAGGCGGCCGCACGCTCCTTTTTGACTTTTTTGGCCTGAATTTCTCTGCCGATGTAACGAATTGCAACGTCAGCAAAAATGAACGCAATTACTGCCAGGAAAAATATCGCCATAAACACCTCTTATATGTTTCGTTTTCGACTGAATTCATCGTAAGCCTAAATTCCGCGTCATGAAATGAAAAAATGCGGTAACGGGTTACTCACTTGGGGGGCTCCCTGCCGCCTCGTGCGGCAGGAGTCAGATTTAAGGCCCCTGCCGGGTAAACCGGCAGGGGCCCTCTACGCAACCGGCAGGGTTATGGTGAAAGTTGCTCCCTTTCCGGGTTCGCTGTGAACAGTGATCCTTCCGTTGTGGTTATCAAGAATTCCCCAGATAATGGACAATCCCAGCCCCGTTCCGCGTTGATCTTTCGTTGAGTAAAAAGGTTCAAATATCTTGGCAAGATTTTCGGCCGGGATACCGCAGCCTGTATCCTTCACCGTTACTTCAATATATTTCTGCTTTTCTGCAAGGATGCCTTCGTTGTCAATCGTCGAGGGTTTATGCGGGCACGGGATCTGCTTCATAGGCATGACACTGTCAGGTGAATGTTCCGTGACGGCGCTGCTAATCGTTATGGTCCCGCCCTCCGGACCGATTGCATCAATGGCGTTGACGATCAAGTTCAGGAACACCTGCTGTAACTGGTTCTCATCGGCCTGGACTTGAGGGCGATCAGGGCAGAACTCTTTCACGAGGGTCACGTGCGACAGGGAGAGTTGATTCGCCACAACGACAAGCGTCCTCTCAATCGCCTGATGGATATCAACCCGGCTTATCTTCGGGGTCGACTGGCGTGAAAAGTCCAGCAGCCCTTTCACGATTTCGCGGCATCGTTTGGTTTCGCGGACGATCACATCCAGATCTTTCTGAACCTCCGGTTGATCCTTGGTGCGTTTCTGTAAAAAGCTGCTGTAGGTGAGTACCCCTGTCAGCGGATTATTAATTTCATGCGCCACTCCCGCCGCCAATCGCCCGATGGAGGCGAGTTTTCCCGACTGAAGCAACTGCATCCGCGTTTCCGCGAGTTTCTTCGTCATATTGTTGAAGGAATGGGCAAGCTCTCCCAACTCATCGCTTCGTGGATTGGGAATGACATAATCGAGGTTTCCCGCAGCAACGTTATGCGTTCCCTTTACGAGCGCCTTTACGGGTTTGTCGACCCATTTCCGGACAAACCCGCCGATGATGATACTGATTGCCAGAATCGCTATCACGGCAAAGTAGATGGCCTTCATTTTGCTGCTGCCAATCTGCGCATCCTCCTCATGCAGGGAAATCGCAACGTCAAGCACGCCTAATACCGTTTGCTTTGACGAATGCGCGTGGCATGCAGCATTCCAGCAGGCATGTTCATTATAGATGGGATTGATTACGGCAAGAATACGTCCGGAATTTGCATCCGGACTGTATATTCTCGTGCGCTGTTCTATGCCCAGATGTTCCAAGGGCTGATCCGCCGCGTGGCAGGCGTAACAACTTTCGGCTTTTTTATCCACCATTCTTCCAACTTCATCACTTTTCGATGAGTAGATGATGGTTCCCGCTTTGTTAAGGATTCGCACATTGTGAATCGACTGTTGCTGTCCAATCGTTGCAACAACCTGCCGGATACGATCCTGCTGATTCAGGAGCATGTCATGCCGTGTGCTGTTCTTGACCGTTTCACTCAGTTGATTTACGTGCCGTTCCACTTCTCTGATCAGCACATCGCCTTGCGCGCGGATTAAATAGAATGCATAGACGCCTATGATGAGGAGCGTTGTAATGCCGACCGCCAGAATGAGTTTAAGGGCTAGTTTTTTTGGCATAAGAAGGAAGATAGCGATAATAGACTTCCAGCATCAAGGCGCAAAGTGTGGTGGTGTAGACGTGGGAGCCATTGTCGTAATCGCCCTGCTCCCAATGGCCGTCCGGTTTTTGTTTGGCAAGCAGGACCTTTTGCATGTGAAGGTTCCATCGCATCCAGTCGGCCTGATTCCCGCTCTGGAATTTGGCTTGAGCCACATAATAGCCGGTATACACATTGGCCTTGCCGGTGGCGGGCCATTCGAGTTGAACATTTTGTAAAATTTTCAGGCCTGACCGGACTGGTGCGGACGTATTCTTTCCCAGCATCTGTAGGCAGAGCGAACCCGCCGCCGTCATGCTGAACTTCCCTCCGCTGGGGGGCGGGATGCCGGCCTTTCCTTCATAGACAAAGCCACTGCCATCACGGGCCACCGCATCGGTCATCAGGAAACGGGTGGCGCGGGTGAGGGCTTCTTCCAGTCCATCCAGATCGGGATCCGCCGTCTTGGCGGCCTTGAGTGCCTGAATCTGCCAGCCGGTGACCGAGGTGTCAAACCGCTGCCCTTTCAGGTAATTATAATCGAAGCCGCCGTTGCTTTGCTGGCCATTGATGATGACGCGAACGGCTTTATCCAGCGGGGTTTTGAGATCCATGATGCGCGTCATCGTATAGGCTTCGGCGATGGCATAGGTGGCGATGGCATGGGCGTAGACATTCTTTGAGAAGGCACCCTGATTGTCCTGACGTTTCAGCAGGCTTTGCAGGCCGCGCGTCACGGTATCGCCGAACTCCGGGGATGAGGTTGTTTCCCCATGAGCCAGATAAGCGAGCAAGGCAAGGCCAGTCATGGCGGTAGTCTCCTGCCCCGGCCAACTGCCGTCCGTGGTTTGGTTCAACTTGAGCCACCGGAGCGCCTTGAGAACAACAGTGTCAGTTTTTTTGGCCTTCTGTTTTTCAAGTAGCGAGGCGCGGTCAACCACTCCGCGATTTCCATAGGGGCCAAAAGATAGGCCGGCAGGGATGTTTCGGAATGTTGTGGGTGGCGCCAGGGAGTCCCCAGTTAAAGGCCCGGCTTCCGGTCCTGATAAAATGTCGGTCTGTGTGGAGCCTTCAGTCACTGGAGTTCCCGGGGTTGGCGTCATGCCGGTTGCCGGACCTGAATCGGATGAGGGATGTGAGCCATCGGATGTTTTTTCGTCAGAGGTCGTATTGACAATAGGAGTGAGTGAGTCATCGTGGTTGGGCCCGCCGAGATTGATGGTGATCGCGTCCTTGTCATTGGAAACGTTCTGGCCCGGAGGCGGTGGGAGGACGTAAGGAACCCAGAAGAGGAGGAGGAGCAGGGCGGCGACATTCACGACCACGGAAAGGGATACGGGACCGAACATCCGGATCAGTTCAGCTTTTGCCAGACGATGGGTTAGTGTATCAGGAGCCGCCCGCAGTCCGTTGAGAATCAGGGAGATCCGCTCGCGGAACGTTTTCTTCCGGATGATTTCCATGAATGCGTTGGGTTCCTTCTGTTTTTCGACGATATCCATGACCATGACAGCGATGCGCTGGGTTTCGGAGAAATCGATCCGGCTGGTTTGGGCATGGAGGCGGATGTGCTGGCGGGCCTGATTTTCAAAAAGTTGGCGGCGGACGGGATTATTCAAGACCTCGGCCTTCAGGGCGGTCCGGCCTTTGGGGGTGATACTGCCCTCAAGGTATTCCTCCATCAATAGGATGAAATCCTGCTCATTCATGAGGCCACCTCTTTCATCATGCAGTCTCTCAAAATGTCCCTGACCCGGAACAAAGCCACTGCGACCCAGGTCTCGGTCCGGTGATTCAGCGCGGCCAGCTCCCGGATGGATAATTTGTTGAAGTAGCGCTGCTGGACGAGTTGGCGGGATTCTTCGGGGAGCTTGGTAAGGCAATTTCGCAGGTGTTCCACATAAGCTTCCTCGCGATCCTGGGCCTGGACTGAATGGACGGCGGCCTCGAGAACGATCCGGTCCAGTTCATCCTCGCCCGGGGCGACATAACGGGAGCGCGCTTTAAGTTCCTTGAGCATGAGGTTACGGGCAATGCCCTTGGTCCAGGAGAGGAAAGTTCCCCGAAGCTCGTATTTCGCGATATTCTCATAGGCGACCACGAGGGTGTGCTGGAGCACTTCCTCAACCATATCGATGGAGGAGGCGTGGGCGGAGAGGAAGATCCGCAACTCTTTCCGGATGGCAAAAACGACTTCGCTAAAGGCGTCACGGTCCCCCTGCTGGACACGTTCTACAAGTTGGTCGAGTTCGTTTTCGTTCACAGGATGTGGCCCTCTAACCCGTATTACGCGGAAGGGGAGATATATTACAAATTATCCGTTATTCCCAAAGCGCCGTTGAGTTAACAATGGCATCATTAAAAATTGCCCTGATCGCCGGAAGATGAGATGTGTCACATGTAATGATTTTCATTTTGGCGGATTGTATAGACAATATGCTGAATCACTTCAATAGAACATATCAAGGTCAACCCACCCCTGACCCCTCCAAGGAGGGGAGTTTGCAAACTAGATGTTGCCGTTGGAGTCTTCCTCCTTTTCATGCTGTGAGGAAAGGTGGTATAGTATGTGGAGAAGAGGTGATTTATGATTCATGTAAAAGTTGCCGGACTGTCATTGTCAAATTTAGGATTTGTGGTTTTGCTCAAAGGGGATCCCGATCCCCGGACTTTGCCTATTTTTATCGGGGGTGCGGAGGCCCAGTCTATTGCGTTATGGCTTGAAAAAGTTCAGATTCCCCGGCCGTTGACCCATGATCTGCTTAAAAATATCCTGGATTGCATGGAATGTCGCCTGATGCGGGTGGTGATCAAGGATGTGGTTGAGAGCACGTTTTATGCGGTTCTGGTGTTGGAACGTGACGGGGTTGAGACTGAGATTGATGCCCGTCCCAGTGATGCCCTTGCCTTGGGTTTGCGTTGTTCAGCCCCGCTTTATGTGTCCGCGCAGGTGATGAACAAATCCGGGGTGGTGCTTGAAGAGGGGCAGGACGGAACCCATGTGGCGAAAGCCGAGGGTAAAGAAGCGCCTGTTGCCGGAACCGGCAAAACCGCAGCTTCCCCGTTGGCCCTGTTGAAGGCCAAAATGGAAAAGGCCATCTCCAAGGAAAACTATGAAGAGGCCGCCAAGTTCCGTGATGAGATCAAGCGCTATGAGCAGGCGCACGGGAAGAATTGAAGAGAGAATTCAGGATTCAGAATTCAGTGAGGCCTCGTGAGGTCGCGAGCGCCCTCAGATTTTTCGTAGCGTGAGAGGTAAATGTACGGCAAGGGTTCAGGGTTCGGGGTTCAGGACGCAAGTCGTTGTTTGTCAAAATGTTATCCCTCCTGAACCCTGAACCCTGATGCCTTTACTCTCAAACAAGGATTCAGAATCTATCGCGGCGGGTATATCTTCTTTTTCAGAGGTGCGGTTTCGTCGAGGTTATGGGTGCCGGGACGATGCAGGGCGTCATCGGGGACATGGAGCAGTTTGCGGAATGCGCCCGGCGTGAGATTGATGGCCTTTTTGAACTCCCGCGTAAAATGGCTCTGATCAAAAAAGCCGCAGGTGTCCCCGATGCCGCTGATATCCAGCGATGTGGTGGCGAGAAGCTTCTTGGCCTCGGCGATGCGGATCTCGATTAGGATTGCCTTGAACGTTTTTCCAACTTCTTTGCGCAGACGGTGAACGAGCGTAGAGGTACTGACCCCCATGGCTTTTGAAGCCGTGGCCAGCGTGACAGCATCCGGATAATGAGATTGAAGCCAATGGGTTACCCGATCGGCCAGGCTCCGGCCATCGAGTGTCCTGGAGTTTTGCCGGGAGAAATATTGCTGAATCCATTCCGTCACCTCGTAACAGCTTTCTTCCGTAGTCTGGCCCTGCTCCAGGCGGACCATATTGCGGAGTTCCCTGCTGGTGGCCACCGCCCAGGGCGTGCCACGCAGAATATCCTGGCTGGTCATGATAGCCAGCAGGACGCGGAGATGCGCTTTGAGTTTGATGGGATCCCAATTACTGGCCAGCAGCAATTTTGCAAGATAGCGGGAAATGAAGGTTTGTGCCTCCACTTTGTCGCCCCGGTTTAAAAACGAAACGAGCTGGTAGGTATCGCCCGGAATATCCGGTGTTGCTTCCTGGTGCTCCCGAAGGTCTGCGGCGGCCTCGGCGATCCGGCGTTGCTGGTTATATTTTTCATTTTGTTTCTGGAAAAAATCACTGGAATTGATCCCGTGGGAAAAAGTGGCTTCCATCGCCATGGCTCCCAAGCCCCGTAACGCGCTGGGGGTGATGACCCGCACTGTGTTCAGTTGCTTCAGGAATGAACCGTGATGGGTGGTCGGCCATGAACTGGCAAGTTGGGAAACAGCATCCCGGATGTCCGGTTTTTCGCCCGCCCCGCAGAAGCCTCCGAGTGTGAGGCCGCCAATACATTTGTTGTGCGGCGCAATGGGAACAACGACCACAAGCAGGTTCGCCCAGCAACGGAAATAATACGGTTCACCGGCCGCCATCGCCTGCAAGGTGCCATTGCAGCAGGCCACCCGGCACAGGGACGCTGCCACCGGATGCGCCAGCGCCTGCCGGCAAAAGGTGCATACCGATTTGTTGAGCAACACCTGCGGCTCATATAAACTGTGATAAACAACGCCTTGACGGGCAATCTGCCCCATCTCTTCAAGGAGTCGGTTGATGTCGCGTGAACCGGTTTGACCTTTCATTATGCCGGATTATCCAATAATCAGGCTTGTTTGTCCAAGAATAAGATTGTCCAGGATGGGATATTAGCACGTTTTTAAAGAACCCTTTAGGAGGAGTCCGTGAAAAAGTTAATCGTGGTTGGCGAGAATATTCATTGTACCCGTATTTATAAAGTCGGTGGGAATTTTGTAAAGCAATTGGATGACGGCGGCTTTGCCATTGTCTATGGCGGCAAGACGGATAACCGTTTGTTGCCCATTCCCGGACATTTTCTGAAGACGGCCGATTGGGAGTCCGGTAAAATCAAGCATTGTGCCGTGGCGGTCTGGCAGGGGCTGTATGGTGATGTTGCCGGGAAAGCGGCGGCTGTTGATTATCTGCGTTACCTGGCCCTGAGGCAGGAAAAGGCCGACGCCTCTTTCCTGGATGTGAATGTTGATGAGTTCAGTACCGACATTGCCGAGCGGTGTCGTGCGATTACGTGGGTGGCGGAAGTGGTGCAGGCCACAGCCACGATACCCCTGAGTATTGACTCTTCGAATCCCGCCATTTTGCGTGCAGGTCTTTCCGCCTGTGATCCCAGGCGGGGGCGCCCCATGGTGAACTCTGTTTCGCTTGAACGGCAGGAGTCCATCCCTGTGGCGGCTGAATTCAAGGCGGTGGTGATCGCCTCGGCGGCCGGTGAAAAAGATCTTCCCGCCAATACTGAACAACGCCTGGCGAACATCAACCGCCTGATGCCGATACTCGATAAAGCCGGTATACGGGGCGGGGATGTCTATGTTGATCCTCTGGTGTTCCCGATCGCGACGGACTCCAATAACGCCCAGTCTTTCCTGGAAGCCGTTGCGTCGATTCGCAAGGCCTACGGTCCTCAAATTCACATCTCCGGCGGCTTGAGCAATGTCTCGTTCGGCATGCCGGCACGCAAACTCATCAACCAGGTCTTTACCTGGTTGGTCGTGGAGGCGGGGGGCGACAGTGGCATTCTGGATCCGCTGCAAATGAACGCGAAAATCTTGTCGGCAGTGGATACGACCTCGGAGTCGTTTAAACTGGCCCGCGCGCTCTTAACAGGCGAGGATTTGTTCGGTGAGGAATTTATTATGGCCCATCGCGAGGGTAAATTGGTTGAGTAAACAGTTTGTTGAACACAAAAAAGGGAGTTAATCAGATGACACGACCGATATTGGATCCGACAAAAATGAAGGACTGGCAGATCGCCGAAGCCGCCGAGAAGCATATGAAGCCGGCAATGCAGTTGGCCGCTGAGTTGGGACTCCGCGAAGACGAAGTCATGATGATGGGGCGTCAACTGGCCAAAGTTGACCAGCGCATGGTCATGCAGCGGATTGGTTCACTCCCAACGGGTAAATATATCGATGTCACCGCCATTACACCCACTCCTCTAGGTGAAGGGAAAACCACCACCACGATCGGGTTGGTCGAGGGCTTGGCTGTTCTGGGTAAAAAGGTCACAGGGGCCATCCGGCAACCCAGCGGCGGCCCGACGTTCAACATCAAGGGATCGGCTGCAGGGGGGGGGATATCCCAGTGTATTCCTCTGGCTCCCTTTTCCATTCGCATGACGGGCGATATTGACTCCATTACCAATGCGCACAATCTGGCGTTGGTGGCGTTGACTTCCCGCATGCAGCATGAGCGAAACTATGATGACGCCCGTCTGGCTAAAACCGGGATTCGCCGGCTGAATATTGATCCCGCGCGTGTCAGCGTGAAGTGGTGTATCGATTTCTGCGCCCAGAGCCTGCGCAATATTACGATTGGCCGCGGCAGCAAAATGGATGGTTTTGAGATGGACTCCGGCTTCCAGATTTCCGTCGGCAGTGAAGTCATGGCCATTCTGGCGGTTTCAAAAGATCTCAAGGATCTGCGTCAGCGTCTGGCCAAGATGGTGTTGGCCTGCGACAAGGATGGCAATGAAATCACAACTGCAGATCTGAAGGTGGATGGAGCGATGGCCGCCTGGATGGTGGATGCCATCAATCCTACACTGGTTCAGACCGTTGAAGGCCAGCCGATCTTTGTGCATGCCGGGCCGTTTGCGAATATCGCCATCGGACAGAGCTCGATTATTGCCGATGAGATCGGAACGCGTCTGGCGGACTATCATGTTACCGAGAGTGGTTTTGCGGCGGACATCGGGTTCGAGAAATTCTGGAACCTGAAGTGCCGGTTCTCGGGCCTGAAGCCGAGCGCGGTGGTGGTGGTCGCCACAATCCGGGCGCTGAAGATGCATGGCGGCGGACCTGCGGTGAAGCCGGGTGCCAAGTTGGATGATGCCTATACCCGCGAAAATCTCGGATTGCTCGAGAAGGGCTGCGAGAACCTGGTCGCCCATATTGAGATTGTGAAAAAGTCCGGGGTGCGCCCGGTGGTCTGCATCAACAGTTTCCATACGGATACAGCCGCTGAAGTGGCGTTGGTGCGAAAAGTGGCCCAGCAGCATGGCGCCTATGTGGCGTTCTCCCAGCATTGGCTCAAGGGTGGCGAAGGCGCCCGCGAGTTGGCCGAGGTGGTGGTGGCCGCCGCGAACGAGAAGAATGACTTCAAGTTCCTCTATGATCTCAAGACGCCTCTGCGTCAGCGGATCGAACTGATCGCCAAGGACATCTATGGCGCCGATGGCGTCAGCTACAGCGATGTGGCGTTGGAGAAGGCTGTTAAGTTTGAGGCTGATCCAGCGACTGCCGCGATGGGGACCTGCATGGTGAAGACGCATCTGAGCCTCTCACATGACCCCACGCTGAAGGGCCGTCCCAAAGGCTGGACTCTGCCGATCAGGGATATCCTGGTCTATCGGGGTGCGGGCTTTGTGGTGCCTGTGGCGGGCGAGATCAAGCTGATGCCCGGAACGGCGTCGGAACCGGCCTTCAACAATATTGATATTGATGTGGATACCGGCCGGGTTAAAGGGTTGTTCTAATCTCAAGGACATTATGACTGCAAAAATAATTGATGGCAAAGAGATCGCCAGGCAGATACGTGAAGAGTTGGCCGGGGAGATCAAGAAGCTGAAGGAGAAGGGGATTGTGCCCGGGCTGGGCGTGATCCTGGTGGGGGATGACCCCGCCTCGCGGTCCTATGTGACAGCCAAAGAGAAGGCCTGTCATGAAATCGGGATCTTTTCAGATGACAATCGTCTCCCGGCAAATGCCACCCAGGCAGAACTGCTGGCATTGATCCGGAAGATGAATGCCGACCCGAAAATCAATGGCATTCTGGTGCAGTTGCCCTTGCCAAAACATCTGAATGAAAGTGAAGTTCTGCTCACTATCGATCCCGACAAGGATATTGACGGGTTTCATCCCACCAATGTCGGCCGGATGGTTGTGGGCGAGAAAGCCTTTCTCCCCTGCACGCCGCATGGTGTTCTGCAAATGCTGGTTCGCAGTGGTGTGAAGATTGAAGGGGCTCACGCCGTTATTGTCGGGCGCAGCAACATTGTCGGCAAGCCGCTGGCCAATATGCTGATGGCGAAGGGGAAACTGGGCAATGCCACGGTCACGGTGTGTCATACTAAGACCAAGGATATCGGTTCCTTTACCCGGCAGGCGGATATTGTCATCGCCGCGGCAGGCCGACCGAATACCGTTACGGCGGATATGATCCGTGAAGGTGCGGTGGTGATTGATGTCGGGGTCAACCGTATTGAGGATGCCACCAAGAAGGCTGGCTTTCGGTTGGTGGGGGATGCCGACTTCGAAGGCTGTATGGCCAAGGCGAGCATGATCACGCCAGTACCCGGCGGGGTCGGGCCCATGACGATTACGATGTTGCTCTACAACACCGTGGAATCAGCCCGGCGGGCGAACGGTTTGTAATGCCCGGGTGGCATTTTTGTGCCAGCGGTCGAGGTCGGTCTCGGAAATATACCAGAAGAGCGGATAAACGAGCTTCTGGTATGTTTCTGCATCCATGGATGCCAGCGCTTCCGGTGTTAACTTGTCAGCAACTGCCTTAATCCAGGGTGCTGGTTCCAGCGGTTCCCATTTCCTGTGATTCATGGGGCAGGCATTTTGGCAGTCATCACAGCCATAGATCCAAGGCCCCATCTTATTCCATAATTCCGTGGGAATGGGAGACGCTTCCTCATACGTCAGGTAAGCGATACAGCGCTTCATATCCACGACGTAGGGTTCGGATAGGGCGCAGGTGCGGCAGGCGTCAAGGCAGGCACGGCAGCCAGCGGGGCAGGGGGCGGCCGGGGTGGACGGCAAGTCAGGCTCCAACTCGGTGTCAATCAGCCAGGCCTCAATATTGAGCCACGAGCCGCAGCCGTCGGCATAGGCAAATCCATTGCGCCCGATTTTAACAAGCCCGGCCCGGACGGCGGCCTCGCGACAGGGGATCCCGCCAATTTTGACACGGTTTCCAAGCGCGCTGAGCCCCTGCTTCATACGCTTCGGCATGGTGTTATCCGGACAAGCCTTGATGCGGCGGTCGCAGAGGTAGTTGCGCCCGATGTGACGGGTGATGGCTTCGGGGACGTCGTATTTGCCGTAGCGCCGGACCGCCACAATAATGGATTTTGCCCAGGGCGCGAAAGTGGCGGGGTTGATACGGCGTTCCATGCTCTGGTAGAGGGACGCAGCATCAGGGAAGCGGTCGGAAAGTTGCTTAAGCGCCGCTTGATAATCCTCAAACGGCTGCATTCCGGTGATACCACAACTGTGATATCCGAGTTCAGCCGCCAGTGCCTTGATTTGAGCTTTCATTGTCATGAGGGTGAAAATCATAGCGGAAAAACTGGTCAGAGGAAATCCGTCATGTTTTAACCATACTGAGCGGGTGGTTCTGCCACTTTTAAGGCGGAAGACCTGTCGGCGGTTTCCCCGATCAAATAGAGGAAATCGGGGGACATATCCGCGCCATTATCCCAGACGACGGTGTCAAGATCAGGGTCAAGGTGAGCCGAGCGGAAAAGGTTTAAGTCCTTTAACGGCAGGAATATTTCACCTGTAAGATGTCCCGCCAGATCCACGATTTTAACAAGACCATCATCAAAGTTGAGCCGCAATTTATAATCTGACTCGTAAGAAACACTGGTTACAAAATGCATAAATATCTCCTATGTCAGTGGAATGACCGGCTTTAGTGGCTTGTTGGCCATGGCCAGATTCCAATCCTCCAATAAAGCTTCGCGATGTAGAAATGCCCATTCCAAAACCAGTGCGGTCACCCGAGGTGGTAGTGCCCCTTCCAATAACCGCAGTTCCATAATAGCAAAAGAGGCACGAAACGCGCCATACTTTGCGTGAAAATGTGGTACTCCATGGTCTTTCCAGTAAATCGCAATGACGATTCCGAAGAAACGGCTTATTTCAGGGCCGTCGGCCTCGGCGGCCGTCTTGGGGAGTCCTTTTTGGTTTGATCAAAGAATTTGTAGGGCGGATTCAGTAACGGCATAACTCTTTCGTTTTGCAAGGGATGCAGAAT
>JBAXDB010000021.1:0-27869 GCA_037141135.1 bacterium
TGTACTCATTAATTATGTCCTGCGATAGGGTGGTGTTGTCAGGGAAAGGGAATAATGAGGCGGTTCATCAAATCTATTGTTGTTGCCGGAGCTATCCTCACAGGTATCCCCATTCCAGTGATCGCTAATGACGTCACAGAGTTGAACACCCTGAAAGGTAAATACGGAGCGGGGACTGCAAAAATAGACCGTTCTGCTTATGCGGCATACACTAATGCCATTTCCGCATTGATGCAGCAGTTCAAAAGCAAGGGGGACCTTGACACCTTCCTGGTACTTCAGAATGAGCAGAATGCATTGAAAGCCTTGCCTATTATCCCGACTGGGGAGGTTCAGGACAATCTGTCCTCCAAGGTTCCGGGCTATCGCGCGATGGTGGCTAAAATTAGTTCCGACCGCAACGATCAGTTAGCTGTTATCCGGCGGCAGTACATCATTCGTCTCGATGCGCTTATGAAGGATTTGATGGCTTCCGATCGGATTGACGTGGCTAAGATGGTCAAGACGGAGAAGGATGCTGTTCTTGAACTAGCAAGAGCAGAGTCGGAGAAAAAAGGATTCGACCAAATAACCAATTCAGCGCCTGCTATCCTAACAGAAGTCCCAGCGCAGGTACCCACCGCACCCGAGCCGGCAAAAATTCCCGCCGATGCTCTAACATTCAGTGGGCACAGTTATTTGCTCGTTAAGGAGCCAACCACTTGGGTCGCGGCAAAGAAAGCGTGCGAGGAAATGGGGGGACACCTCCTTATTCTTGAAGACGATGCCGAATTGAGTTTTGTCATGAAAAACCTCATGGCGGATCCCGATGTCTATATCGGCGCCTCCTTTGATGGATTGCGATGGCGGTGGCTGAACGGGAAGCCTCTGGACAAGGATCGGTATCAACTTCCACCTCGTACCGATGTTTCGGCAGGGTTGAGCGGTTGTGCCTACCGAGGGAGTGAGGGGCGCGTCAAGGGGTTATATAATGGGATGGACGGGCAGCATCTCTACATCTGTGAGTGGGACTGTGTCGCTCCAGAAGGCGATGATGCGAGCCGGAAGATCCCCGCATCGGGGCGTGTCCAGACCGGTATCACCAAGCAAGTCAAGGAACTGATTATCACGAAGGCGACGTTAGTTGGGACAGATTCCCCGGTTGATATCACAGCGCTCCTTCAAGAACGTGTGGAGAACGGGAAACTTGAAATAAGGGATTTAAGTTTCCTCCGGGAAAAATACAGAGAAATATACGGATATAGGCGAAATAACAGGGCCTTCATAATCCAGTACAAGTACAACCGGGGCATGATTAAGAGTGTCAGAATAAAATATGGGGACCCTATCATCATTAATGAGTGAACCTCCTGTATTTTGACGCAAATCGAACGGATAGTGAGGCAATGGATGCCCAGATATCCATGCAAAATGCAAAACAACGTCTTGTCAATGAGTGCCGTACCCCCTGATGGGGCTAGCACGAGGCGCCGGAGCATCTAATAAATCCGTAGAAGCTTTAAATTGCGATTTTCAACCTCATGGTTCGCCAGTCAGTTTTCTGAAGAATCATTTTACACTTCATGTTCTGTCTGTGCGGCAAAGGGGGTAGTTTCCGTTCCGTGTTATCACTGTAAAGGTTCCGGTGTCTGCTCTCGTTGCGGGGGATCCGGGCCGTGTTGGATCATGTGATGGGGTTGTACCCTTCCTGGGTGGCCACTATTGTCCGGCTTCAGACGTCCGTGAAGACCTTGATTCCGTTCTTTTGATAGGTGTCATTAGGAGTCGCGGCGCATAGCGCCCCTCCCGCGAAGAGGAAAAAGAAGGTCCATATTTTTGTGGGAGGGGCGCTATGCGACTCCTTCGGGATTGAACCGTTTTGCTGGATTCCATGTGCTCGATACTGTATCCTTCCCCGCATTGCTTATGAAAGTTCACAATACATTGACTCAGAAACTTGAGGATGTCGTTCCGCTTGAGGGAAAGAGCATCCGGCTTTATACCTGCGGACCGACGGTCTACAACTACGCCCATATCGGGAATTTCAGGGCCTATATCTTCGAGGATCTCCTCCGCCGCTGCATCAAGTATTTCGGTTTCGAGGTTGTTCAGGTGATGAACCTTACGGATGTGGACGATAAAACGATTGCGGGCGCCATGAAAGCGGGTGTGTCGCTGGATACCTTCACCAAGACCTTCAAGACTGCTTTTTTCGAGGATCTGAAGACGCTGAACGTGGAGCCTGCGGAATACTACCCCGCCGCTACGGACCATGTTCCCGAAATGATTGCCATGATCCAAACTCTGCTTGAAAAGAAGCATGCCTATCAGTCTGAAGACGGCTCAATATATTTCAGTGTGTCCAGTTTCCCTGACTACGGAAAGTTGGCCCATCTTGACATGGCTGGTCTGCGGCCGGGGGCCAGGGTTCAGCAGGATGAGTATGAGAAGGAGAATGTCGCCGATTTCGCCCTGTGGAAAGCCTGGGATGAAAAGGATGGCGATGTGGTGTGGGATGCCCCCTGGGGACGTGGCCGACCGGGCTGGCACATTGAATGTTCCGCCATGGCAACCCGGTATCTGGGCGAGAGCTTTGATATGCACACAGGTGGCGTGGATAATATTTTCCCCCACCATGAGGACGAGATTGCCCAGAGTGAGGCCGCCAGCGGCAAGCCGTATGTCCGTTACTGGCTGCATTGTGCCCATCTGGTTGTGGATGGTCGCAAAATGTCCAAGTCGCTCGGAAATTTTTATACTCTCCGTGATGTCATTTCCCGGGGGCATTCCGGGCGTGAAGTCAGGTATGTTTTGATGGCGGGTCACTACCGGCAGTCGCTGAACTTCTCGTTTGATGCGTTATTGGCGGCGCGGAGTGCTTTGCAGCGGCTGGATGAGTTCCAAGAGCGGCTCAAGCAGGTGGCCTCCAATGTGGCGGGAACCCACCCCCAGCCCCTCCAGGGAGGGGAGCCGGAGAAGAAGGGAACCCACCAATCCACTGTCTTGATCCCCTCCTTGGAGGGGCAGGGGTGGGTGGGCGCTGAGTCATGTCCGGATTGGGCGGCCATCATGAAGGCTAAATTTGACGCCGGTCTGGCCGATGATCTGAATATTTCCGAATCATTAGGTGCGCTGTTTGACCTGGTGCATGCCGGGAACCGGGCGATGGACGCTAAGACGCTATCCGGCCAGCAAGCCGCCGCTGTCCTTGCGATGTTGGCTGGATTTGATTCCGTCCTTGGTTTTTTAGCAAAACCCGGGGAGACCATCCCTCCGGAAGCGCTCAATTTGCTGGAACTTCGGCAGCAGGCTCGAAAGTCTAAAAATTGGCCGGAAGCTGATCGGGTGCGCAATGAATTGGCCGGCTTGGGGTGGATCATTCAAGACACTCCGCAAGGGCCGAAATTGAAGAGAAAATGAAAGCTAGAATTCTGGATACTGTTGTTGATAAACCGTTTAACCATGACTAAACACGGCAAATTCATAACTTTCGAGGGGCCGGAGGGTGGGGGAAAATCGACCCACATCAGGCGTTTGGCGGAGCGGTTGAAGGGTTTGGGGCATGAGGTCCTACTCACCCGTGAGCCTGGCGGGACACCGACCGGGGAGACGATCCGGAAAATTTTGCAACATGAGCAGTCCGGGGAGGACATCTGTCCGGAGACTGAACTTCTGCTTTTTGAGGCGAGCCGGGCCCAGTTGGTACGGACAGTCATCATGCCCGCCCTGCAAAAAGGGGTGTGGGTGTTGTGTGATCGGTTTACAGACTCCACTTCGGCCTATCAGGGGTATGGGCGTGGGTTTGACCTTGAGACGATCTTTTTTCTCAATCAATATGCCATGGGGCCCTGTATTCCTGACCTGACGATTATCATGGATGTGGATGTGAAGACCGGACGTGACCGGTTACTGCAGCGTAATCTGGCGCTAAATACAATCAGTGACAGGATCGAGCGTGAGGCCGGTGATTTTCATGAGCGGGTATATCGTGGATTTCACGAGCTCGCTAAACGTTGGCCGGAGCGGATCAAAGTGGTGAATGCCATGCGGGAACCTGAGGAAGTGGCCGTCGAAATATGGGCGTTAGTGCAGAATTCTCTCCCTCATTATGCCCACTGAAAGTCCATTATCAGATGCTTTGGCTTCCTTTGATGCGGCCCTGCGCGTGGGGCGGGTGGCGCAAGCCTATCTTGTTGTCGGCAATCTCCGGGAAGAGGCGCTTCCCTTTGCCGAGGCCGCCTTGCAGCAGTTGTTTTGTCAGCAAATGGTGAAACCCTGCGGGGCCTGTGCCGCCTGCATGCAGATCCGTGACCACAAACATGTTGATGTGGTGTGGATTGAGCCTGAAAAAAAATCGCGCGTAGTGGGGGTCGATCGCATTCGTGATTTGCAGCGGGTGGTTTATCAGACCTCGTACAGCGGGGGGTGGAAGGCGGTTGTGTTTGTCGGGGCCGACCGGCTTGGTGAGGAGGCGGCCAATTCTTTCCTGAAAACGCTCGAGGAGCCGCCGCCGCGTTGTCTTTTTTTACTGCTTACCGATACGCCACAAGCGATGATGCCGACCATTATGTCGCGCTGTCAGCGACTCCTTTTGTCATCCGAGTCCGAGGTTCTGCCGGAACCCTGGCGTGGCGCGTTACTGGAGATCCTGGCGACGCCCCTGGGGGGCGGTTTGCTGGGGCGGTTAACCCGTTCCACCAAACTCGAAAAACTGCTTAATGACATTAAGAAAGCGGTCGAGAAAGATGAGCGGAAGCGATACCAGGAGGAGCAGGATGCACTCCGTAATCCGGATGACAAGGTCAAGGCGACCAAGGCCAAAGATCTCATTCTGGAGGCCCGGATCGAGGCGCGTTACCGGGGTTTGCGTGCCATGGTACTACGCGCCTTGCTGTTCTGGTACCGCGACCTTCTGGTAACGGTGTGCGGGACGGATGCTGCGCAGTTGCGGTTCCCGGATCAGGCGGGGCTGATCTCCGGAATCGCGCAGGGGCTGTCGTATGCGGATGCATTGGGCAACGTGCGTGCGGTCGAGACCATGCAGCGTCAGTTTGACCGCAACTTGCCGAATGGGCTTGTTTTGACGGGAGCAGTAAACGGCTTGAGTGCGTGAGAAGTCAGTAGGCAGTGAACAGTAGGCAGTAGGCAGTGAACAGTAGGCAGTAGGCAGTAGGCAGTGAACAGTAGGCAGAAGACAGAATGTACCGTTCTTTAGTGATCCATCTTGAAGATGATACGCTGGTGAATGCGATCTGCCCGGCAGAATGGGCCATTCATCAGGGGGACCTCTGTGTCATTGAGTGTAATCGCACACCCGAATCCGGGCGAGTGGTTCAATTGCTTGAACATGAAGGTGAGCTGCCTGCAAAAGGGCAGGTCCCCTTTGTGCTGCGCAGAGCCACACTGCAGGATCAATCTCGAGCCGCCGAAAATCTGGTGGTCGGGCGCATGGCAGTCAAGACTGTACACAAACGGGTTGAAGAGTATAAACTACCTATTCATATTGTGCATGTGCGTTATAGCTTTGACCGGTCGGTGTTACATGTCACTTTCACCGCTGAGGATCGGGTCGAGTATGCGGAATGTGTCAAAGCGCTGGCCGGGGATTTGCGGGTGCGTGTTGAAATGAAGGCCCTCGGCGTCCGGGATGCCGCCAAACTGGTCGGTGGCATGGGCGTATGCGGGCGGGCGATCTGTTGTAAGACCTGGATGAAGAACTTCAATGTGGTGACGGTTAAGATGGCTAAGTCCCAGCGCCTGGCGCTTAATCCGGGTGCCATCAGCGGGTCATGCGGGCGATTGAAATGTTGTCTTAAGCATGAGTATGACGGCTATAAACAGGCGGGGGATAAGTTCCCCAAGGATGGGGCAAGAGTGGCTTGCGGTGATGCCTGTGGCTGTATCTGGGACAAGGATATTTTAAGGGAACGGGTCAAGGTTCGGCTGGATGATGGGCGTATTCTGGATTGTGCCCTGACAGAGGTGGCACCGATAAAGCCATAAACAGGAGCGATGAAGATGAAAATATTAGTGCTGAATGGCCCGAATCTCGGCTTGTTGGGGACTCGTGAGCCGGGTGTTTATGGAACCATGACGCTGGCGGACATGATGAAGCAGTTGGTGTCTTATGGACGCGAAAAAGGGGTGGAGCTCGACTGGTTTCAGAGCGATATTGAAGGTGAACTGGTGTCGAAAATCGGAGCGAGCCGGGGTCAATATGATGGGATTATCATGAATCCCGCCGCCTATACCCACACCAGCATTGCTATCCGGGATGCGCTCCAGGCGGTGTCGGTTCCCTGCGTGGAGGTTCATCTGTCGAATATTCACGCCCGCGAGCCCTTCCGCCATACCAGCCTGACGGCGGCAGTCTGTGTTGGCCAGATTCTCGGGTTCGGGCCTGCCAGTTATCTGCTGGGGCTGGATGCGCTGGTAGACCATTTGAAACGGAAAAAGAGGGATTGATGAAGCCGATACAGCTTGTTGTTGTTGGATCCATTGGGTTGGATACCATTGAAACGCCGGATACTAAGAAAAAGGAAATTCTAGGCGGCTCGGTAAGCTACGCCTGTGCGAGCGCATCGTTTTTTACGCCGACGGGTATGGTCGGCGTGGTGGGGACGGATTTTCCCGAGCCTTGCATGGACGTCTATCGCCAGTTCGGCATCAATTTGAGTGGCCTGCAAAAGAGTCACGGGAAAACATTCCGCTGGTCGGGTATCTACGAGCAGGACATGAATAACCGCCGGACGTTGGTGACGGAACTCAATGTGCTTGAGACCTTTATGCCCGAATTGCCGGATGACTATACCCGCGCGCCGTTTTTGTTCCTGGCCAATATTGCGCCCCAGTTGCAATTGCATGTGTTATCCCAGGTCAAGTCGCCGAAATTTGTGGCCGCCGATACCATGGATCTCTGGATCAACATTGCGCTTAAGCCGTTGCGGGATGTGATTTCGGCCGTGGATCTTCTGACGTTGAATGAGTCGGAGGCTCGTCTCTTGGCCGGAGAAAACAATCTGGTTAAGGCGGCGAAGAAAATTTTGAAATGGGGGCCAAAATACGTCATCATCAAAAAGGGCGAGCATGGGGCGATGTTGTTTACGGCCACGGGTATTTTTGTGGTCCCAGCCTATCCTCTTGAGATTGTGCATGATCCCACGGGGGCCGGGGATACGTTTGCCGGGGGATTGATGGGGGCCTTGAGCGAGCGGGGTGAGGTGAGTGAGGCGGCCATTTGCAAGGCGATAGGCTATGGCACGGTCGTGGCTTCTTTCGGCGTCGAAGATTTTAGTCTGGGGCGGTTGTTGAAATTGTCCCGGCAGGAGATTAATCATCGCTTCGCCGCTTTCAAACGGCTGACCCATTTTGATGCCCTTGAAGGGAGTTGATGAAAAAATGATCGAAACGCACGAGGCCAAGATTCCTCTTTCAGTCATTCGGCGGTTGCCGAAGTATCTGTCGATTGCAAAACAATTACGCTTGGAAGGCGTGGAATGGGTGTCATCTGACGCCTTGGCGGATGCGCTCGACCTCACTCCATCCACGGTCCGCCAGGATGTTTCGCATATTGAATTTCAGGGTATCTCCAAAAGGGGGTATTCGACAGCCGGGTTGGAAACAGTATTAACACATACCCTGGGCGCAGATCAGGAAAGCGTCTGTGTCGTGATCGGGGCTGGTAATCTGGGCCGCGCCTTGGCAACCCACGAGGAATTCGCCCGGCAGGGGTTTAAAATCTGCGAGGTTTTTGACAGTAATCCGTCGGTGGTCGGTGAGAAAGTCGGCCGGTTTGTGATCCGGGATATGAGCGAGTTGCCAGCCATCGTGGGTGGCCAGAAGGTTGCGATCGGGATTGTTGCCGTTCCCCACGATGCGGCTCAGGCTGTGGCAGACCGCTTAATTAAAGCAGGCATCCGGGGGATCTTGAATTTGACGACGGCGCATATCACCGTTCCTGCCGGAGTGGCCTCGGTGGATGCCAGGATTATTGCGAGTTTGCGTGAATTGGCTTATGTGTTAAAAGTCAACGAGCGGAACAAAATTTAATGAACGATTTATCCAAATCGGAACGCTTGGATGTGGCAGGCCAGATCGCTGGTCAGATTGCCCACGATTTCAACAATCTCTTAACTCCCTTGCTGGCTTACCCCGAGCTGATCCGTCAGGAAGTCAAACAGAACCCCCTGGTCAATGAGTATCTGGGGATTATTGAAAAAACCGCTGATGAGATGCAGATTTTGACTCAGCGGTTACTGGCCTTGGCGCGCCGTACCCGCGTGGGAAGCGAGGTGTTTTGTGTAAATGATGTGATCATTCAGGTGATCCGGTCATTGAAGGCGACCACACCCCCTGGCATCAAGGTTGAGTATGATGTGGATACACCCCTGTTGAATATGGCGGGAAGTCGTGCCCAGCTACTAGACGTTCTGGAAAATATTTATCAAAATGCAGTAGAAGCGATGGGCTCGTCAGGGAAGTTTCAAATTAAAACTGAAAGCGTCCATCTGGATGAGCCCGTCGGTGATTATGGGACTGTCAATGTCGGGGACTATGTGAAGATCACCCTGCTCGATACAGGGGCGGGCATTCCTGATGAAATCCGCAAAAAAATATTTGATCCATTTTTTACCACGAAGCGGGCCAACAAAAAACGGGGGTCAGGTCTGGGATTGAGCATTGTTTACGGGATTGTTAAAGATCATAAAGGGTATGTTGACTTTGAGAGCACGTTGGGGCAGGGAACCGTATTCTTCCTGTATTTTCCCATCGCGCAGGGAATCCCCCGGGGCGAAACGGCCGCCAGTGTCCCTAAGGTTTCGGAACGTCGTCTGTCTGGAAACGTGGCCACGTCCGGGGCGGAAAGGCGCATGGCCCCCCGCATTTTAGTGGTGGATGATGAGCAGATGATCAGGAAGCTTTTCGGCATGATTATCAAATCTGAATTTCGCGAGGCTTTGATTGACCAGGCGTCGAATGGTGATGAGGCCGTGGCGATATTCAAGAAGGGATATCATGATCTGATCATCATGGATTTGCAGATGCCGGGGCAGGATGGGCGGGAATCTTTTTTTGCGATTCAACAGATTTGCCATGACAACAATTATCCCCTCCCGCCCATCATCTTTTGCACCGGGTTCACCCCCTCTGAATCCCTGGTGGAAATAATCAAGGATAGTTCGAATCATTGTCTGCTCCGGAAACCGGTAAAGGCAGAGTCGCTTCTCGAGGCGGTCCGGATTCGTCTGCAAAAATGAATATGACCGTGATTGAATCAGTGCAGGGTATGCAGCAGGTTGCCTTGCATGAAAAGCGGGCAGGACGGAAGATAGGGCTGGTGCCTACGATGGGGTATCTCCATGAGGGGCACTTGTCATTGGTGGCGCTCGCACGGGCGCGGGCCGAGATTATTATCCTGAGTGTTTTTGTCAACCCGACCCAATTTCTGCCAGGTGAGGACTTAGCCGTCTACCCCCGTGACTTTGAACGGGACAAGGAATTGTGTGCCAGGGCTGGAGTGGATCTGGTGTTTCACCCGGAGCCGTCGGAGATGTATGCGGCGGATCACAGCGTATTTGTGGACGAGACCGCCCTGTCCAATGTTCTCTGCGGGGCGAGTCGTCCGGGGCATTTCAGGGGGGTGACGACGGTCGTGGCGAAGTTGTTTAACATCACTTTGCCTGATGTTGCTGTTTTCGGGCAAAAAGACGCCCAGCAATGTCGCATCATTCAGCGGATGGTGCGGGATTTGAATTTGCCGGTTGAAATTGTTGTGGGGCCGATTGTGCGTGAGCCTGATGGACTGGCGATGAGTTCCCGCAACAAATACCTGTCGATTGAAGAGCGCAGCCGGGCCTTGTGTTTACGACGGTCGCTTGATGCTGCCGAGGCAATGGTCCAGTCGGGGGAGCGGTCGGTTGCGGGCATCAGGTCGGTTGTTGTGGCTGCCATATCTGCCGTGCCGGGAGCCACCCTCGATTACGTGGCTTTTGTCGATAATGAAACCCTGGAGCCTGTTCCCCGGATTACACGCCCTGTTTTGGTGGCGTTGGCAGTCCGTTTCGGCCCAACGCGCCTGATCGACAACACCATTCTGGCCTGACCCGACAAGAACCCACCCCTAGCCCCTCCAAGGAGGGGAATTAAAGAGTAGGCAATATCTTATTCTTAATCCCCTCCTTGGAGGGGCAGGGGTGGGTGGGCCTTAGGGTGTCTGCGAGGTCGGCAGTTTGGCGTCCTTGCCCAGTACGGTTTGATCCGTGCGATTGGTCAATTCTGCCGATGTGGCTGCGGTTGTTTCATTGGTTAAAATCTCGTCCTCTTCGTTTCCGAAATCCGGGGCCTTGATAAATCTTGGCACCGCCAAAGCCGCGAGCAGCAAAACCACAGCCAGAATAATCAATACATCGGCAAAAGTTAATCCACTGCGGCTATTCATATGATTCTCCGTTATCATCAGGATTGGGTTGTCTTCCGTAATGCCGTAACTCTAGACGACGTGTTCCCCAGCGTCAACAAGGTTGGGGCCGTTTTTTTGAAAAGAGCAGCGCTTGGGAGCCAGCCCTTGACTCTTGAAAAGGAGACAGAAATCCGTTTCTTCATCGGGCGCAGGGATGTAGGGCTCGATTTCCGAATAGCGGGAATCCGCTCGCCAGACCCGCGATATTGCTGAAAAATAATCAAGGTGATCGGTGCACAGGTGGATTTTTCCGCAGGGGGTGAGCGCTTTCGAGATGGAGTCGACCAAAGGCGGAGCGACGAGACGGCGGATATGATGGCGTCTTTTGGGCCAGGGATCCGGGAAGTAGACATAAAATGTGCTGACGGATTCCGGCGGCAAGGCCGTCAATATCCGGAGGGCTTCGCCATGCACCAGCCGGATGTTGTCGAGATTCCCCGCCACGGCCTTGCGATCAATTTTCCTGAGGCGGAGCAGGGACAGGTCGATGCCTAAAAAGTTCAAGTGGGGACAATGATGGGCCCTCGCCAGCAGAAAACGACCTCTCCCGCAGCCGATATCAACCTCCAGGGGTTGCCGGGCACTGTAGAGGGACTGTACCGCGAGCAGGGTATCCTGCCCGGGCGGGCTGATGAGGAAGGCATCATGAAAAACCCGGTTTGTGATGCGTTCCCTCACCATAAAAAATCAGGCTCGTCCGAAAATTCTGGCAAAGAAACCGGGACGATTGACTCGGTTCATCGCCTGTTCAATATAGTTGAACGCAAAGAGTTGAAATTTAGTGCCGGAGGTTGGGCTGTAATGCCTGGCGGCGTCGATCAAGCCATCCTTACCTGCTTCAATATACCGGTTGAGCGTGGCGGTATCCTGGGTGCGTTTTTTGGCGAGAGAGAGGAGCAGGGGCATGAAGGTTTGGATCAGACGGGTTTTGGCTTCCCAGTCGTTTTTTTTGCAGCCCTCCACATCACGGTCAATGGCTTTTTCGCGGGCGACCTCCGGAGAAGTATGATCGTTTTGATTCAGATTCAATGAAATCTTCACGGTGTGATCTCCTCCAACTTACTGGCTGTTAAACTGCATTAAAGTGTACGTAACCACATCTGCCACCGGCTTACAAGTGAGGAATGAGGTGCCGGGTGTAAATAAAAATCCCCAATAGACAAAGGGCGAAAAGACAGAGGTCAACGATCATGATGACGTCAGTCAGCAGCGTTTTTTCCGGGCGTCCTCCGCCTTCTTTGCGGTAAACCAGATCCAGATAGCGGAAAATTCCGAACATGACGAAGGGGATGGTGACCGCCAGCATGGATGTTCCGAATTTGTGGGCGGTTTCGGGCGAGAGTGTGTAAATGGCATAGGAGACGATCGTTGTGGCACTGACAATGGCGATCAGTTGATCCAGAAGCTTGCTGTCGTAAAACTCGAGGCTGGCCCGGTGAGTACCCGCAGCCCCTTCCAACAGAATCTTTTCGTGGCGTCGCTTGCACAGCGCTAGAAAGAGCGCCAGCAGAAAGGCGCATACCAACAGCCAGGGGGAAATGGGGATGGGTACAGGCATGGCCAGTCCCCCCCCCGCTGCCCGTAATACAAAGCCCAGCGCAATGATGAATATATCCACCAGGGCAATTTGCTTTAGCCAGAAGGTATAAATGAACTGCAGGCCGATATAAATGCTCAGAATGAGGGCAAAGGGTCGGGATATCCAGAGAGCGCCCCCCAGGGCAATGCCCAGCAGCAAAATGGAAACACCCTTGATAAGGGGGCGTGAGACGCGGCCCGCCGCGATGGCGCGATATTTTTTGGCGGGATGAACCCGGTCGGCTTCAAGATCCCGGAGATCATTGATGATATAGATCCCGCTTGAGGCAAAGCAGAAAAAAATACAGGCCAGCAAGACCTGGAAAAATGAAGACAGCGGAATCTCAAGAGTCCGGTCGCCCAGTGCGAAAAAAAAGGCGGCAAATACGACGATGTTTTTTGTCCACTGATTCGGGCGAAGTGCCTGGAAAATATCGTATGGCCGATTCATCAGGGCTGTGTCGGGGGGGGCGGTGATTTTCGTTTTGGGGAACGGCGGAGTCCGCTTTTAACCCAGAGAAGCCCCACCATGGTGAGCGCCTCCCGGAAAATGCCCCCGCTCATTTTGGAATACCCGGCCCGGCGGTCTTCAAATGTAATGGGAATTTCCTTGACCCTGAAACCCTCCTGCCAGGCCGCATGGGTCATTTCGATTTGGAACGAATAACCGTTCGATTTGACATTTTCCAGATTAATGGCCTCCAGAACCCGGCGCCGGAAGCACTTGAATCCGCCGGTGGGGTCTGCAAAAGGCATGCCCGTGAGAAGCCGGACATACAATGCACCTCCCATGCTTAACAAGAGGCGGCTGAGCGGCCAGTTGGTGATCCGAATCCCATTGATGTAGCGTGAGCCCAATACCAGGTCCGCTTGTGCGGCCGCTTTCAGGAAATTTGGAATTTCGCGGGGGCTGTGCGAGTGGTCGGCGTCCATTTCAAAGATGAATTCATAGGGTCTCTTCAAAGCCCATTGAAAGCCTTCAATATAAGCCCGGCCTAAACCTGTTTTGCCGGGCTGATGCAGGACGGAAATGCGTGGGTCGGCCGCGGCTAATTCATCAAGAATTTTGCCCGTGCCGTCGGGGGAGTTGGCATCGACAAAAAGGATGTCAACGGTGGGGGTAATATCCAGAATGGCTTTCGATAGTGGACTGACGTTATCTTTTTCGTCGTACGTCGGAATAATAATCAGGACTTTGTTCATTGCCGACTCTTTCTTGCTTAGGTTCGATAGTTTGGGGCTTCCTTCATGATCTTTACGTCATGAGGGTGAGCTTCGGTTACACCCGCCATGGAAACGCGTATAAACCGGCCCTGTTTTTGGAACTCGTCGATTGTGCGACACCCGCAATATCCCATTGAGGCCCGCAGCCCTCCGCAAAATTGAATCATGACTTTTCGAACCGAGCCGGAGTAGGGAATGATTCCTTCAATGCCCTGGGGAACAAGTTCATCCTCGCGGATATTGCTTTGTCCGTATCGTTCCCTGCTTGCCGCGCCTTCCCGCATGGCGGCAAGACTACCCATCCCTCTGTACACGACATATTGACGCCCCTGATGAATGATTTTTTCGCCCGGGCTTTCATCCGTACCTGCAAACAGGGAGCCGGCCATGATGGTGTCAGCGCCGGCAACAATCGCCTTGGGGACATCGCCTGAGTGACGTATGCCACCGTCGGCGATGATGGGGATGGTGCCTTTCAAGACCTTGGCACAATCATAGATGGCTGAAATTTGCGGAATCCCCACCCCGGCAACCACGCGGGTTGTGCAGATGGAGCCTGGCCCGATTCCCACCTTAACGGCATCAGCACCTGCTTCCATCAAAGCCACCGCCGCTTCCCCGGTGGCAATATTGCCTGCGATCACATCGATGTTCGGGTGATGCTGTTTAACCCATTTGACCATTTCAATGACGCCCTTTGTGTGACCGTGTGCTGTATCCACAACGACCACATCGACATCGGCCTTGGCCAGAATGGCGACGCGATCCTGGTCGGAAGGACCGATCGCGGCCCCGACACGCAAGCGATACCGCGAATCCCGGTTGTAAAGTGGTTCGACGTTTTCAACAAGGGTGCGAACATCACTGAAGCTGTAGAGCCCCGCCAATCGCCCCTCTGTATCCACCAGTGGCAACTTTCCAATCCGGTGCTTTTTCATCAGCCGGTAGGCCTCCTGAAGTGTCGTTTCCGAGGGGGCCGAGATGACATGGGCGGTCATCACCTCCGTTACGCGGGCCTTGTTATCATTTGCAAATTTAATGTCAGCAGCCGTCAAAATGCCGACGACCCGGTCATTTTCGTCGAGAATGGGGAAACCGCTGAAAGTAAACCCCTTTTGTTCCTTGGTTTTATGCACGGTCTCAAGGGTATCGGTGGCCCGGAACACGATGGGCGCCCGGATTAAACCATTCAGGTAGTGTTTGACGCGGGCCACATGATCGGCCTGCCGCTTCGGCGAGAGATTTTTATGAATGATCCCGATGCCACCCATCAGTGCCATGGCGATGGCCATGGGGCTTTCTGTGACGGTGTCCATCGCCGCGCTGGCAAAGGGCATGTTAAGGGTAATATTCCGCGTCAGGCGGCTGCGGATGTCGGCTTCATCGGGGAGAAAATCAGCGTACTGGGTAATCAGGGAAACGTCATCAAACGTCAGCCCTTCCTGGGGGAATTTCTCCATAAAAGACTGCACAAAAGCATTCAGGCTCATGAAATAATCTCCGTACATTCAGTTGAATGTGTTGCCGCTTGAGTATGTATTTAAAGCACATGAGCGTCAAGCGATTTCACCCATCCAATCTAGTTGCATTTTTACTTTTCTTCGGGCACCGTAGCAGAACTTATGCTGATTATTGTCGAGTCGCCCACCAAGGCGAGGAAAATACAATCCATTCTCGGAGTGAAGACCATGTCGACTGTGGGGCACTTCAAGGATCTGCCTGATTCCCTGATCGGGGTTGATCTGAAGACGTATGAGCCGACGTTCGTCTATCACGAGAAAAAAAAGCATCTTCCTGAAGAGTTGCGCAAGGCCGCCAAGGGGGAGACCGTCATGTTGGCCGGTGACCCGGACCGGGAGGGATATGCCATCAGTTGTCACATTCATGAAGAGGTCAAGTCTGTTGCCAAGGCTTGCCTTCGTATGGAAATCTATGAAGTGACTGAGAAAGGGCTTAAAGAGTCCCTGGCAAAAGCAGTTCCTTTTGAACAAACCAATGCCGGATTATATCATGCGTTTCTCGGGCGAAGAATCGGGGATCGCCTGGTGGGCTACATTCTCTCACCGATTGCCAGCAGAAGCCTCCATAATAAGTATAGTGTCGGGCGTGTCCAGTCGCCGGCGGTCCGGCTGGTGGTGGACCGCGAAAGGGAGATCCGCAATTTCACCCCCTCATTGTATTGGCTTTTAAATATTCAGCTCAGTAAGGACGGAACCTCGTTCCTGGCATATCATGTTAAGGGTAAATTTGAAAAACAGACAGATGCGGCCGCAATTATCAGCCTGATAGCGGCTGAATCCGAGGCCGTGACAGAAAAGGTCGAAAAGAAAGAGACCAAACAGGCTGCCAAGCCGCCCTTTACGACCGTTGATTTGCAGGCGGCGGCGGCAACCAGGCTGAAATATACCCCCGAACAAACCATGAAACTGGCCCAGGCTTTGTTCGATCATGGCTTGATTACGTATCATCGTACGGATTCCGTCCGGATGGATGAGGCGTTCATTGCGGAGATTCGGAAATTCCTGGAGCATTCTGTCGGGGCCGTCTATCTCCCCGCCAAGCCGAACCAGCATAAATCAAAAAATTCCCAGGCTGAAGCGCATGAGGGTATTCGGCCCACGCACATGCATGGTGCCGCCGAAATAGAGGGGCGGATTGCCAAAGAACAACTTTCGCCTGACCATGCCCGGCTCTATGAGTTGATTTTCCGGCGCGCGGTAGCGAGTCAGATGGCTCCAGCGCGTTATGATTCCACGCTGCTGCTTTTTGATGTGGTGGGGGAAAAATTCAAGGCGACCGGGCGGGTGATGAAGTTTGATGGCTTCCTTAAGGTGTATGCCGAAGCAGATGAGGAGAAGGATGGCAAAGTGGCTGAGGAAAAAATTCAGACGCTTCCACCTTTGACGGTGGGCGAAAGAGTGAAAAAGGACCAGCAAAGTCTTGAGGAAAAGAAAACCAAGCCACCTGGCCGGTTTACTCTTGGCTCCCTGGTCAAGGAATTGGAGCGACTCGGGATTGGGCGCCCCTCCACGTACGCCGCTATTACCAAGAATATTTCCGACCGGGGATATGTTAAAGAGGAGAAGGGGAAGGTGCTCCCTTTGCCTCCCGGCGAAACTTTGATCGATTTTCTGCGGGCAAAACACCCCTGGGTGATCGATTATGAACTCACGAGCCGGATGGAAGCATTCCTTGATCGTGTGGTGGAAAACCAGGAGACCTGGCAGCGGTTTTGTAAAGGCGTCCACAACAAAATGGGCTATGCGATTCCCCCGGAACGGAGTGTCACGGGCGGGCCCAGTGAGGCGCAACTCAAATATGCCGCCCATCTCGCCACCACGCAAGGCCTTGTGATTCCCGAGGACACGCTCAAGAGCAGCCGGCTATTATCCATGTGGATTTCCGAGAGGGTTGCGAAAAATGCTCCTGCGCCTGCCGCCACGCCCCCAAAGGCCCCGTAGCGAGAAGTGCCCAACTTTCTTCGTCTTCTGGAGGGCCAGTGGCCTCGCTGGCCGTCTTTCCAGGTTCCTAGTGTAGTGTCTCACAAACAACTGGTGTTATTCAAAATGCGCAGAAAAGAAAATTTTCACCACCCGCTTCGCTTGAGGCACGGAGACGGATCGAGAGAGGGCGAAATTACATATTATTATCTTGCTCGGATTCACCTCCAAACACCAATGTTTCACGAATTTATCATAGGGCAAGAGCCATTTTGGGGAGTAAATAAGGGCATCAATTAAATCCTTGCCCTATGAGAAATTCGTGAAACGTATTCGTGGGAGGAGGAGCGAGTGTTGAATAGGAATTTTGAATTCTCCGTATCTCCGTGAACTCTAGCGAAGCGGGTGGTCAATCTTCCTTTTAAGGAATAGAGGCGGCCAAAATTGAGTGAAAATAACACCAGTGATTTGCGAGACACTACACTAGCGGTAATTAAAGAGCTCCTTGACGGTATACTGCCGGCTTGAACATTTGTTCAGCGCATTGAGTATTTTGAGCTTAACATTTGGAGTTAATCTTCGACCCTTGCAGGCGCGGGATACCATTTTGAAGGTGATGTGTTCTGTTGAATGGGCGACGAGATCATGGCCCTTGAGTCCATTCTCCACCATAATACCGGCGAGGGGTTGTTCGCCAAAATCCAGTTGCTTGTCAGTTTCCATGGTTACCTGCTGCTTTGTTGAAAACGCGGTGATTTCAAATAATAGCACATCAGGCAGAAATTGACAGTCCTGGCTCACCTCGATATAAACAGGGGTTATTTCATGAAGTCCGGGTCGAGGAGTTATGTGTTATGCCGACATATGAGTATGAGTGTAAAAAATGCGGTCAGTTTGAGCTTTTCCAAAGCATCAAAGATGAAAAGTTGAAACGGTGTCCCACCTGTAAGAGTGCGGTCAAGCGCCTGATGGGCTCAGGATCCGGGATCATTTTCAAGGGAACTGGTTTCTATCAGACCGATTACCGGAGCTCCAACTATCATAGCGGGGCAAAGGCTGACAGTGGCACTACGTCAGGTAGCGCGGCAAAGACCGACGCCGTTCCCAGTACCAGTTCTGTCAGCAGCGATAAGAAGTAAGCAGTCTGTCTAATTAACAAATTCTTTTCTGGAGTTTAAGCATGGCCATTAAAATTGAGTGTAAGCTCTGTGGTTTCCGGAATGATCTCGGGCGTGTGTTTTGTGCCCAATGTGGCCAGAAATTGGATTTGAAGAACATCGCGATGGAGGAGTTGGATGATCATCGTGAATTTGATTTCAGGAAGTGGATCAGCCTGGGGCTCTCCGCCTTGGTGCTTGTTGCGCTCTCAACCTTGTTGGTTTTGGCGCTTTGGCCGGCCAAGCCGGTTCCCGTTTACACCGAGGCCGTGGGGGCCCGGCAGATACCTGTTAAAGTGGGAGCCATTATCAGGGCCCTTTCTTACAATAAACCCGTGACGCTTGATTTTCAGGAGGGGGAGTTAAATGGGTTTTTAGCCGAACGGGCGAAGTTCAGACATCTTAAAGCCTTTACCATTGACCTCAAGCCTGGTGCCTTTGATCTTTATGCTTCATGGAACTGGACACCTCCTACAAATCTTACCTTTCTGGCAAAGGTGAAAATACCCGTTTCCATGAGCCTTCGCGGGGGCTTTCAGGGCGGGGTTTTTATGCCTGAAAAAGGACAGTTCGGGCATTTGCCTCTTCCGGGAAAAAGCCTGGGGTTCTCGACCGATTTCTTTGCTTCACTCTTGCCTGATATTCTGGCCGAGAAACGGTTGATTGATGCGCTTCGAACAGTCGCCATTGAGGCAAACCGGGCGGATCTGACGCTGACGCCGGTGGGGAAATAAATGATCGGAATGGGCCGTTTCCTCGCGATCTTTTTTTTGCTGGTTTCTTGCGTCTTTTCGCAATGTCACCTCGCCGCTGCGGTGACCAATTCGTCCGGCCGACTTGTGATGTCAACGGGAGTCATCCGGAATTTTGGGGAGGTCTCCCTGGAGATGATGGACCAGTTGCGTGCTGAACTTTGGCTGCAGGTAGCCGCGTCCCGGCAAAAAGATGAAGATGCGGCGTTGTTGCTTTTGAGCCCTGCGGAGGTCATTTCCGCACGCGGGCAATATCCGGATATTCCCGTTTTGGCGGGAAACAAAATGGCCGCCATTCAACGGCTGACGCTGGGAACAGCTCCCGAGTTTGTCGAAGTGGGCGGAAAATATGTTCTGTTTTATGAGGGTGTCGCGCGCGGAGCGTGGGGCGTGGTGTTAAGACAGCGGCTCAAGCGGGCGGATGAGGCCCTTAAACAGCTGGCCAGGCAAACGCTTGCACGCAAAACTTATCTCGATGAGTTTGAACAAAGCATAGGTAAGGATCTGGCGAGCGGGCTGTTGTCTGCCGGGGGCGATCTGATTCCCGGGCTTGAGAAAAACCGCATGGAGACTTATATTGACGAGGCAGAGAAAAGATTCAGCAAGCCTTAATCCTGAAAAGGTTATTAGACTGTAAGAAAAGGGGCATCACATGGCAGCACGTAATACAACACGAAAAACGACCGTTGGCGCAATCGATTCTTCCGTTCTGGATTTCACGGCCGGAAGTGATCTGCAGCTGGATCTGGTCCTGGTTCAAGCCGACTGTATCGGTTCCGCTGCGCATGCCACGATGCTTGCCCGCATGCCTGTGCGGCCTAAAATCATTACGGACTCCGAGCGGCGTTCTGTCATCCGGGAGCTCAAGGCCATTATGCAGCGTGCGGCGTCGGGGCAGTTTTCCATCTCGATGGATGACCAGGATGTGCACCTGGCCGTGGAAAGAATCCTGACGGCGAAATTAGGAGATCTGGGCAAGAAAATCCACACAGGCCGGAGTCGGAATGATCAGGTGGCCCTGGATTTGCGTTTATTCACCCGCGAGCAACTGATCGATATTGTGGGTGAGGTATTGACGTTGGCCGGGGTATTGGTGCGTTTTGCCCGGCAGCATGAAGCGGTTCCGATGGTGGGCCGCACCCATATGCAACCCGCCATGCCGAGTTCAGTGGGATTATGGGCCTCCGCCCATGCCGAGAGTCTGCTGGATGATGTTTCCCTTTTGATGGCCGTCTATGAATTGAATGACCAATGCCCCCTGGGGTCAGCGGCGAGCTATGGCGTTCCCTTGCCGATTGACCGTGCGTTGACCTCCCAATTGCTGGGATTCAGCCGCCCTGTGCATAACGTGCTTTACGCAAATAACGCCCGGGGCAAAATTGAATCGCTCGTTCTCCAGGCAATGGTTCAAGTGATGCTTTCGCTGTCGCGGATGGCCCAGGATTTAATGCTCTATACCATGCCCGAGTTCGGCTATTTCACGCTGCCGGCGGAATATGGCACCGGGAGCAGCATCATGCCGCAGAAAAATAATCCGGACGTCGTCGAATTGGTGCGGGCCCGTGTGGCGCGGGTGATGGCCTGCGAAATGGCGGTCATGGATATCGCCCGCGGTTTGCCCAGCGGTTATAACCGTGACCTTCAGGAAACCAAGGGGCCGTTTATGGAGGGGATTTCCATGACCCGGGGATGTCTGGCCATCCTGCCCCAAATGATTGAGCGCATGGAGGTAAACCGCGAGGCCCTGCTGAATGGTTTTACACCAGGCGTGTTCGCCACTGATCGCGCTCTGGAGTTGGTGGGGCAGGGCATGCCCTTCCGCGATGCCTATAACCACATCAAGGCCAATCTGGGTGAGCTCGAAACGATGGATGCCGCTGAGTCCCTGCGCAAGAAAACTCACCTTGGTGCGCCGATGGGCTTGGATTTCGGTTGGTATGAGTCCCGGATTAAAGCGGGTCAGGAATGGAAGCAGGCCGAATCGTCTGATCATTGCCGGATGGTATCGAAATTGATGGGACTGAAATATCCCATCGCATAATTCCTGCATTCCTGAATGGATTAATCATGGCTCCTGAAATCGCTGATTTTAGTCACCTGACCCCGGATGCGGTCATTAATGCGGTGGAGGAAGCCCTGCAGGTCCGTTGCAGCAACCTGTGCCGCTCCCTCAACAGTTATATCAACCGCGTGTATGAGGTTGGGCTGGATGCAGGCGGCTTCCTGATTGTTAAATTCTACCGCCCTGGCCGCTGGAGCCGTGATGCCTTGCAGGATGAGTTGGATTTCTTAAAAGAACTCGCTGCCGCCGAGCTCCCTGTGGTGCCCCCGATTCCAGGGGCGAATGGGCAATTGCTCCATAAGGTCGGCGATACCTGGTTTGCGATATTCCCGAAACGGGGAGGGCGCCCCCTCGATGAACCCACAACGGAAGACTGGCTTCAGCTGGGCCGGTTGATCGGGCGGATGCACATCATTGGGGTCAACCGGACGCCGAGGGATCGGATCCAGCTTCATCCGCAACGCTCCACCGTGGCTCATCTGGATTATATCCTGCGCTCGGGCACGATCTCCACCCAGTACAGGCGCGCCTATGAGGAGAGTGTGAACGGCCTGATCAAGGACATCAGCCCTCTCTTTGAGGACGTGGCAACCCTGCGGCTGCACGCCGATTGCCACCGCGGCAACATCCTGTTCCGGCCAGGGGAGGGCTATCACCTGCTGGATTTCGACGACATGGCGGTTGGGCCTGCAGTGCAGGATCTCTGGATGATTCTCCCTGACCGGCTACCCCGCGCCAGGGCACAGTTGGATCTCCTGCTTGAGGGTTATGAGACCTTTCTGGAGTTTCCGTATGACACCCTGAACCTGATCGAACCCCTGAGAGCCATGCATTTCATCCATTTTACGGCCTGGTGCGCGCGGCAGAAGGCGGATGGGGGATTTGCACGTTTGTCGCCTGACTGGGGCAGTCAGGCGTTTTGGCGGCAGGAAATTGCCGAGCTGGAAAAACAGCGGCAGGAAATTAAATCGGGAATAGACTGAGCGTTATCAGAAATGAAACGTAACGCTCGCACCCATGCCAAGCGCGTCAAACTCCTGAAGTTCCAATTTGATGCCGATGTTCGGAGAGGGATTCAGTTGCAGTCCCCCGATGAACCCGATCATCTGGTTTTCGGATTGATCACCGAAATCGAGGGCGGAGAACGCCGGCCCGATGTAGAAACCCACTCGATCCCAGGCGCCGGGTTTTTCTGGTTTTGAATAGAAACTCATCGTCAATGAGGCGAAAATTTCCGACAGACTGTCAGAGGAGGATCTGCCGTTATCCACCTTGGTATTACGGAAAAATGAGTTTAAATCCAGCCCAACCCAGTATTGATCAATGTCGTTCCAAGGTTCCAACACCAGGAAATCCAGCATGCGAACCTGACCGCCCACCAGCCATTCACCGCTGTAGTTGCTGTCTTCGCTGCCAAGGTCCTGATTGCCTAGATTGACATCGGCCCCTCCCACGCCACCATAGATTGTCAGCCACTTGGCGACATCAAGACCCAGGGTGACGGCCATGTGATTGACTTCAAGATCACTGCCGGAAAATCCATTGGCACGCTCCATTTCGCGCTTTTGCTGCTGCACGCTGGCTCCTACACTGATAAGGCGGGGTCCACCTTTATGCGGCGTATCGAAAAATTTGGTTGAGTCGCCATTAAAGAGAGAGCCTTGATAGGCGGAGGAATCTGCGCCGGAAGCAAACGTTTGGGTGCTAACCATGGCCGCAGCCAGAATCGTCAGTATGTATGCGTAGGTTTTCATAGGAGGAGATACTAGCCATTAGGGGGGTAAGGTTTCAAGGTGTTTTTTATAATCAAATGATATAATTTTTTATTTGGCTAAACTTGAAAGTGGATGGGCGCGAATTTTTCGGGCTTGTGAAAGTTCAGCTCTTCACCAATAGGCGCCCAGGAACCCCAATGGGGATGGGATGTTTTGTCGCCGCATTTGAAAAAATTGGCCTGCCAAGTCTGACCGCCAAGCGCCCCCAGCGGCCCGGTATAGGCCTCAATCAGCGCCACGGGAAGGGCGTATTCCAACTGCCACTCACAAGGCTGCGTAATTTCTGGCTCCACAACTCCCGGTAGCGTGTGATGGCAGCGGATCTGCGACAGCCATTTCTGGTCGATGCGAGTGTATTTAGCAAAGCCATCGGGGATGCGGCGATGATCCTCAATGTAGGAACTTAAAAAGGTGCCACCACAATTGGCTTCCACATTCAGGTAGCCGCGGTCAGGTCTCGGCTTGAAGAAAAACTCCACACAACTGTCCGTGCAGACCGGACCCTGCGGAAGAGTTGTCACGCTGCGAACATATTGATCTGAAACCTTGAAATGAACGTAGATGTTTCGGGCATCGTAAAGCAGTCGTGCCAAAACACCGGGTTTGTGCGAGGAACTCCGGGGATGGAAACACTCAATTTTAAGGGTTTCCGCCTGACTCCAGATCGCATCATCCCAGTTTCCAGCCATTACCGGTGATTTTTCTGTTTTATGTATTGTGTATTTCATAGCCTCACTCCTCACTCCTCAAGTTTTACTGCCCACTGTCCACTGCCCACTGCCCACTGCCCACTGCCCACTGCCTACTGTCTCTGCCAGTGTACAAAAATCTTCTCAGCGAGCACGCGATCAACCGTAAATTGGCTTTGCCCGATTTCAAAGATATACGACGGGAAGAGCCGGATCAGGCAGATGTCAGAGCCGGGCAGAATGCCCATCGCCATCAGTTTCTGGATCTCGCGGTTGTCCCGGGTGCTCAGGTAGGCCACCACACCACGCTGCCCGGACCGGCCATCGCAAAGGGGACCAACTTCCTGGACCCGATCCTGTTCCGCTTTCCGGCAACAGTTGCCGCGCGGAATAGGATGTCCGTCTGGACATGTTAGTGGATGCCCGAGCAAGGTGCAGATCTTGTCTTCCAGCCCCGGACGTAAAATATGCTCAAACTGACAGGCATCTTCCTCGGCCTCTTCACCGGTGACTTGCAGCACGTCTTTGAGCAGGCACTCGGCCAGGCGATGACGGCGCACCACGTCGCGCCCCACTTGCAGGCCACTCTCTGTGAGGGCAGGGCGCCCTTCTTTCATGACGATCAATTCCGCCTCCAATGCGGCCTTCAGGGTGTCGTCGGTGGCGGGACGCGGCGGGCGTTTGTGCTGTTCTTGCTGCAGATACAGATCCTCAAGGACTTCCTCAACCCGGGGGTCATTCATGATTTTTTCTCCCTGTCATTTGCTTTTAAGAAGGACCGGATCTTTTTGATCAGGCCCGGCTCGCGTGGTGATTCATAACCGCAATACGGACATTTTACCATATGGCAGCCACCCCCGGAGGGACAGCCTTGACAGGCGTCTTTCACCTGTTCATCATTAAACTCACGCTGGCAAAATGAACATTTCATTAAAAATGCATCCACGTTAAGACAATGTGACTCAGATATCCGACCGAAAAAGCGGTGACCAGCACCCCGAAAGAAATCCATAAGGTCACCTTGGTCCCGCGCTCCTTCTGCATCACAAGGAACTGGGCTATACAGGGAAGAAACAGGGTCAGCGTGATGGCCGCCACGGTCAGCTGATGGGCTGTCATCACTCCTGTCTTTTGAAGGTCATACAAGCCCGCTGCGCCGTAGTCACGCCGGAAGAAGCCGAACAGGAAGGCGACCGCAGACTCGTCCGGTAGCCCCAGCGCCCGGATGACGGGGATCAGGTTTTTGATCAGGAGTTGGAACAGGCCGGTGATCTGGCCGATCCAGATCAGGACACTGGCAATGATGAACATAGGGAGGATTTCGCGGAAATACCAGACCATCCGGGAGTAGGTTTTGATCAGGACGTTGCCAATGGTGGGGAGTCGCAGAGGGGGGAGCTCCATGTAAAACATGGGCTGCTCGCCTGGCAGGAGTTTGGCTGCCAACCAGCCCGTCAGTAACATCACGCCGGTGACTACAAAGGCCCATATTGCCAATGCAGCCCCCTGACCGGACAACAAACCGATAATGACTCCCAGTTGGGCCGAACAGGGGATGGCCAGCGCCAACAGGATCGTGCAGATCAGGCGCTCGCGGGTGGTTTCAAGGGTTCGTGTAACCAGGGTGGCCATGGTGTCGCAGCCGAAGCCGAGGACCATGGGAATGACCGCCCGGCCATTAAGCCCGATGCGCTTGAAACCCCGGTCAACCAGCAGGGCGAGACGCGGAAGATAGCCGCTATCCTCAAGGGTGGCGAAGAAAAGAAAAAATGCGCCGACTATCGGGAAAATAATGGCAATGGCGTATCGCACACCCAATGTCAGAATGCCATATTCTCCGACCATCAAATCGCGAATGGGTGCCCAGAGATGGGTGGCATCCACCAGCCTGATCACCCAGGGAATGAAGTGGGTGCGAAAGACACTGTCCTCAAGAAAGTTCACACAGGTGCCGGCGCCGAATTGGCCGACAAACTTGTACAAGCCAAAGTAGAGCACAATGAAGACCAGCGGGTAGCCTGTGAGGGGTTGGGTGCAGATGCGGTTTAAGAAGTTCCGGACCCGGGCGGGCGCCCGGTTGGGAAGGCTGACACACCCTTCAAGAATCTGGCCCGTATGCGTGCGCAGGGAGAGCGTGACATAGTAATGCGGCGAGTGATTCAGCTTGGCCTTGGTTGAGGCAACAATGTCGAGAATGGTGGAAGCCGTTTGTTCTCCCACTTCCTTGACCAGTCTTTCCTGCTCCCGCAGGTCACTCTGTAAAAGCAGGGTGGCACGCGTCCGGGGCGAAATTGGACTGGCCGGGGACATAAGGCTGGCGATGGCGATAATTCCCTGCTCAATGATCGAACCGCATTCGGTCCGGATCATGGACAGCGGGGGCGGGGTCTTGAGTTGGGCGATCAGCTTGCTGATCCCTTCGCCGGTAATGGATACAGTAGGAATGACTGGAATGCCGAGTCGCCCGGAAAGTGTGGCGTGATCAATGGCAATCCCGAGAGTACGAGCTTCATCGATCATGTTCAAGGCGAGCACGACCGGCCGCCCCGTTTCAATCAGCTGCAGGGTCAGCCCGAGCATGCGATCAATGTTCTTGGCGTCCACCACATGGACTACGGCCCTGACTTGGGGGGAATAAAGGATGTCACTGGCGACCCGCTCCTCGTCGGTAATAGGGAGCAGGCTATACATGCCGGGGGTGTCCACGATTTCGATGTCGCGGTCCAGTTCCTGACAGTGGCCGTGGGAGACCTCGACCGTGGTGCCGGGATAGTTGGAAACCGTCACATATTGGCCGGTGAGTTTGTTGAACAAGGCGCTTTTGCCCACATTCGGGTTGCCGACCAGCAGGATCAGGGGGGCATCCGCCTTGGGCTCAATCCCTGACTCGCTGGCATTGGCCGCTCCGATCAGTTTTAAAAATGTATCCTTGTTCATTTGGAAAGCTTGCGATATTACCAAGGGGGTGAATGGCTAGCTAGTTTTTCTTGCACGATCAACATTTTAAAGCATGAGGCGGTTATATGGAACTGGCGGCACGTACAACTTCGGACTATGAGTTTTTGGATGCAGGGGATGGGTGCCGTCTGGAACGGTTTGGTCCTTATGTGTTCAACCGCCCCTCACCGGTGGCGTTGTGGCATCCGGAGCGGCCTGAACTATGGAAGAACGCTGTGGGGGTTTATCATCGGAGCAATACCGGGGGAGGGGATTGGTCGTTTACCCGCCCGCCTCCGCCGCAATGGCCGCTCAAGTGGGATAACCTGTCATTTATGATCAAGCCCACCGGTTTCGGGCATATGGGCCTATTCCCCGAACATACCTGTCATTGGGATTGGGTTGCTGATCAGGTTAAGACGGGCCCCGTCCCTTGCCGGGTGCTCCATTTGTTTGCCTATACCGGGGCGATGACCCTGCAGGCCGCGCGGGCCGGGGCGGAGGTGTGCCATGTGGATGCGGTTCCGGATATTAATGATTGGGCGAGGCGGAATGCGGAGGCCAGCGGGCTGAAGGCCGCCCCCATTCGCTGGATCACCGATGACGTGACAAAATTTGTGGCTCGGGAAGGCCGGCGTGAGCGGAAGTACGATGCCCTGATTTTTGATCCGCCAAGTTACGGGAAAGGGCCCGGTGGCGAGAAATGGATTTTGGAAGAGCACCTGATGCCGCTGATGGACCGGCTTTTGCCTCTAATGTCGGACCGGCCTCGCTTTGTGTTGTTTACCTGTCACACACTCGGCTTTTCTCCCCCGCTCATGAAGAATCTGCTGGTACCCTGGCTGGACCGTTTCGGCGGCAAGATTGAGGCTGGAACCATGGTGATGAAGAATCACGCCTGCAAGCGGGTCCTCCCTACCGGCTTCTTCGCCCGCTGGGCAGCCGAATAATGGTTTGCGAAAGCAGTATAGTAAAGCTTTCGCAATGGATCAGCAGGTTCTTAATCAATTTCAGTGGAGTGTGGGGAAATGGAATCCCGATGACATGCTGGTGTAGAGGAGGTCTTGAAGTTGGATAAAGAACTTTTTTGTAGCGTGGAGCATATTAGGGGAGTATTGGGCGGCCTGAGACAGAAAGCGAAACAGGGGTAATAAGATTTAGCGTTTAAGGGCTGCCCCCGATTTCTCCGTGACCCCGATTTCTTGATTCTGTCTGACCCAAGCGTCTTTATCTGATCCTCGGATTAGCTACGTTTTACGCGTTTGCTTCTGCCTTGGGTTCCGCCTCCAGTTCATTGCCCGCAGTCGGCTCAGGCATCACGATCGGATCCAGGGTAACCTCGACTGGTGCTGGAGTTGGGGCAGGATTCGAAACCGCAACGGGTACATCGACCACCACGACTGGTGTCGGCTCAGGCATCACCACAGGTGGCGTATGTTCCTGGGCATCCACAACAACCACCGGTTCTGGTGTTGCGACTGGAATATCAGGCACGACTGGCGTAGACACCGTGACAGGTTCCGGCTGGGGAGCTGGTTCTGGTTCGGCCACCGTTGCTGGTGCCGGTGTCTGAGTCTCCTTGATGACCGGTTCTGGTGTCACGATGGGCGCCGAGACCGATTCAGGTTCTGTGACCGGCACCGGTGTTGAGGCTGGAATTTCGGGCATGACCGGCGTGGACACCGCGACAGGTTCCGGCTGGGGAGGCGGATCTGGTTCTGCAAC
Source organism: bacterium (assembly GCA_037141135.1). GTDB lineage: Bacteria > Verrucomicrobiota > Kiritimatiellia > CAIKKV01 > CAITUY01 > JAABPW01. Next base: position 27,778 of record JBAXDB010000021.1, read on the forward strand.
CGTTGCTGGTGCCGGTGTCTGAATCTCTATGATGGCTGGTTCCGGTGTCACGCTGGGTGCCGGGACCGATTCAGGTTCTGTGACCGGCTCAG
>JBAXDB010000022.1:0-26758 GCA_037141135.1 bacterium
CTTTAATTGTCTCTGGTTGCGCCGGGGGAGGATGTGTGCTATTTCTACCCGCTCATTTTTGTTCCCTATGTAGCGGATGGAGGTTTGTGTTGGATTTGCGGCAGGCATATATTGCGTTAAATATGATGCAGGGAGTGGGCCCGGTCACGGTTCGTACGTTGGCCGCTCAACTGGGCTCTGTCGTCGCCATTTTTGAAGCCGATAAGCCTGCTTTGATGAGCATCCCCGGGGTGAGCCGTGATGTGGTGGGCAGGATTCTGGAGCAACGGAGCCGGCTTGACACTGAGAGGGAAGAGCAGGCCGCAGCGGCGGTTGGCGCACACCTGATCACGCCTGTGGATGCGGAATATCCGAAGCGGCTCCTGCAGATCTATGATCCTCCCTTGGCGTTATATGTGCAGGGCGCCCTGCAGTTACGCGATGAGCATGGCGTGGCGATCGTCGGCTCACGGCGCACCTCGCATTATGGTTTGGAAACCGCTGAACGACTTGCCGTTCAACTGGCGCAAAGCGGAGTGACGGTGATCAGCGGTTTGGCGCGTGGAATTGATACGGCAGCCCATAAAGGGGCCATTAAAGGGCAGGGGCGTACCGTAGCCGTACTGGGGGGCGCCTTGGATTGCATGTTCCCTCCCGAAAATGCGGATCTGGCCATTCAGATCGCCCGGCAGGGGGCTGTTTTATCGGAATATCCGATGGGCCGCCAACCGGATAAAACCACGTTTCCTGTTCGAAACCGGATTGTGAGCGGCCTTTCAAAAGGGGTTACGGTGGTGGAGGCGGATGTGGCCAGTGGCGCCATGATTACCGCTCATCAGGCCGTGGATCAGGGGCGCACTGTGTTTGCCGTGCCTGGCCGGATTGATTCATTTGGTGCCCGGGGGCCCCATAAGTTAATCAAGAACGGCGCGAAATTAGTCGAAAGCGTTGAAGATATCCTGGAAGAGTTGGGTTGTTTAATCCCGACATCAAGGGCTGAAGGAACGTCGGTCTTAGCGTCTTTGACAGAAGCGGAGGCGGGGCTTGTGACGTTGATTGCCGAAGATGGTGAGGTGGAACTGGATGCCTTGATCCGTCGGTCGGGGCGAAAGCCGTCAGAGATCAGTGCCCTTCTTCTGGGGTTGGAGTTGAAGCGTGTTGTCAAAATGTTGTCCGGGCAGCGTGTGGCTTTAAAACGGCAGTAAAAATGACCTTTGATGGTTGGGTTTGGGTTAGCCTGACATCGGGTATGAAAGAAGCATAATATGGGTAAAAATCTGGTTATTGTTGAGTCGCCAGCCAAGGCCAAGACCATCAATAAGATTCTTGGTGCAGACTTTGTGGTGAAAGCCTCCATGGGCCATATCCGTGATCTTCCTGTGAAAAGTCTGGGGGTGGATCCGGAGAAAAACTTCAAGCCCCAGTACGAAGTGACGCCCGATCGCAAAAAAATCGTCAAGGAGCTTTCTGATATTGCGGCGGGATGCGACGCGGTTTATCTGGCCCCAGATCCGGACCGGGAAGGGGAGGCCATTGCCTGGCATCTTAAGGCCTTGCTCAAGGGAAAAGTGCCGGATGACCAATTCTTCCGTGTGACCTATAATGAGATTACGCCACGTGCCGTGAAAGAAGCGTTTGCCAATCCTTCGGAGATCAACGAAAAACTGGTGAATGCCCAGCAGGCCCGTCGCATCCTGGATCGCATTGTGGGGTATAAGGTCAGTCCGCTTCTCTGGAGTCGTATTCGCCGTGGCTTGAGCGCCGGCCGTGTGCAATCCGTGGCATTGCGCCTGGTGTGTGAGCGTGAAATGGCCATCCGCGCCTTTATCCCCGAACCGTTCTGGCTCTTTGGGGCCGATGTACGTAAAGAGGTGGAGCCCCGTGATCCATTTGCCCTTCGACTTGCCCGTATCAAGGGCGCCAAGGCTGATATCAAAACGCCGGAACAGGCCGAGATTGTTCGCAACGCGCTGAATGGCCGGCAACTTCGGGTGAAGGACATCATCCGGCGCGAACTTTCCAAGCGCACCTTCCCTCCTTATATCACCAGCAGTCTCCAGCAGGCGGGGTCACGGGTATTTGATTTTACCCCCAGCCGCACTATGAAAATCGCCCAGAAGCTGTACGAAGGCATGGATCTTGGTGACGGGCCGACCGGCTTGATTACCTATATGCGTACGGACTCTTTCAATATCGCCCAGGATGCCTTGAAGACCTGCCGCACTTATATTGAGCAGGAATACGGGCAGGAGTATCTGCCTGAGAAACCCAACTATTTCAAGAGTCGTGGCTCCGCCCAGGAAGCCCATGAAGCCATCCGCCCTACGGACGTTAATCGAACACCGCAGAATATGGCCCACATTCTGACACCGGATGAACTCAAACTTTACACCTTGATCTGGCAGCGGTTTGTAGCCAGTCAGATGGCGCCTGCCAGAATTGAACAGAAAACCGTGGAAGTTGAAACCACCGGTTCGACGGGGGATGTGCCGGATTATCTCTTCCGGGCAACCGCGTCGCAAGTCACATTCCCGGGGTATATGAAGGTCAGCGGGGCACAGAAAAAAGTAAAGGAAAAGGACTCGGCTGACAAGGAAGACGGGGGCGAAGAGGAAGCCGAAGTGGATCAGCTCCCCAACGTTGAGCGCGGCGAGATGCTGGAAGTCCTGAAATGGCTGGAGGAACGCAAAGAGACCCAGCCGCCGGGCCGCTTCAGTGAAGCCTCGCTGATCAAGGCCCTCGAAGAGAACGGGGTGGGGCGCCCCAGCACGTATGCCTCGATTCTCGGTACCCTTTATGATCGACGGTACATCGCCAAAGAAAAGAAGGCCATTTCGCCAACGGATATCGGCATTCAGGTCAATAGCCTGCTGGTCCAATATCTCAATGAGCTGTTTGAGGTCAAATTCACGGCGGGAATGGAATTGCAGTTGGACGAGATTGAAGCCGGCAAGATCGAATGGACGGACATGCTCCGGAATTTCTATGTCAACTTTGTGGAATGGATGAAGGCGGCCAAGGGGCCGGCTCCTGATCGCGCCAAGGTGGGGCATGTGCTGGCAGCATTGGAACATATCAAGGAGTGGGGCCCGGAAGTAAAGCGTGGCCGCCGGACCTATAGTGATAAGATATTTTCCGCGTCCATACGCGAGCAGATGGAGAAAGCCGAAAAACCGCTTTCAATGCGTCAGTTTGAATCTCTGGGTCGCATAGCCCTGCGCTATCGTGAGCAGATTCAGGGTATCGAAGCCACCCTGACCGAGTCAGGACTGGGACTCCTGCTGGAAGAAAAACCTGATATGCCTCCCGAGCCTTCGACGGTGGAGAAGATGTTGTTGCTTAAGGGAATTGAGTTTGAGCCGCCGAAAGCCCGGCGCGGGCGCACTTTCGATGAGAAAAAGTTTGTCGATTCCCTGCAACGTCGAGTGGATCAGAATCGGGAACTTTCCCCGGCGCAGCTGAACGTGGTGAATCGGATGGTGTTGAAGTATTCCGATCGTATTCCCGATTTCGAAGCCATCAAGGCACGTCTGGGATTGGAACCGCAGGGACCCCAGGTTGAAGACCCCGAATGCGCCCCCCTGTTGAATCAACTCAAGGCGGTTACCGAATGGAAAGAAGCAGTCGAGAAAAAGGGCAAGACCTTTGATGACAAGACGTTTTACATCTCATTGTCCAGACAATACGAGCAGAGAAAATCCCTGAGTCCCCGTCAGAAATCCGCACTGAAGCGCATGGTGAAAAAATATGCTCCGCCCGCTCCCGAGGAAGCGGTTCCCTGAAAGTATTGACTCATGTTGCGGGACCATGTGATAGTGGGCCCATAACTTAAGCAACTTGGAACGAACGATGTATCGTGAATTCTACAGTCTAAAAGAGAATCCCTTCAGCGTCACAAGTGATCCGAGTTTCCTTTTCCTCAGCCCGACACATCTGGAAGCGCTGGATCACCTCCGCTACGGCATTGAACAGCGGAAGGGGTTCCTGACGATCACGGGTGAGATCGGGGCGGGCAAAACCACGCTCTGTCGCGCCCTGATCAACCGCCTGGACTCAAAGGTCAAGGTCGCCCTCATTCTCAATGCGGTCCTGCCTGAAATTCAACTTCTGGAGGCCATTGTTGAAGATTTCGGAATATCAGTTGAGCGGCGCACCAAAGGGGCGCTGATCAAAAAAATTTACAAATTCCTGTTGGAGCAGCTCGCTCTTGGGAATAACGCGGTCTTGATTATCGACGAGGCCCAGAATATGCGCTTTTCGGCGCTGGAGACGGTCCGCATGCTCTCCAATCTGGAAACAGAAAAGGAAAAATTACTCCAAATTGTCCTGGTCGGCCAGCCTCAGTTGAAGGACAAACTGAATGCGCCCGAACTGGTTCAGCTCAAGCAACGGATTGCCGTAAGATTTCATATCCGGGCCTTGAATGAGAAGGAGGTCGCAGACTATATACCCCATCGGCTTTCGATTGCCGGATCCCATGGGAGAGTCGTATTCAGCGATGATGCCATCAAGGCCATTTATGCTCATACCCGGGGAGTGCCCAGGCTTATCAATATTCTGGCCGACAAGGCACTCCTCAGGGGGTTTGTGAAGGAAATCTTCACGCTGGATCACCATCATATTCAGGATTGTATCAAGGAACTTGAAGGAGAACATCTTGCCTGAGGGGCATATACAGCCATGAGCACTATCAGCGATGCTTTAAAGAAAGCCCAGAATCAACGGCAGGGAAGTTTGCCGAAATTACCCGCCACTTTTCCTCATGAACCGCCCACGGATAGAGGGTCTAGGCATTCGACTCCGGAGACAGTTCACTCCCGTTCGTCTGGCAAACCGAGCTTCATCCTGATTCTGCTGCTGGTTGCGTTAATACTGGGGATATTGTTTTATTTTCTGCGGAACACCACGTTTTCTCTGGCTTGGAACCCAACTCGTGAAGACGGACGGAAAACTGAAGTTCCGGCTTCTCCTGCCGCCCAACCCGACCTTCTTCCTGTAACCCCAAAGCTGACGGGGCCTGTTGTTCCACCTGTGAACGTCGCGGTACCCCAACCTGCACCCCTTGAAATGCCAGTGAGTCAGCCGGCCAGCCCCAGACCACCCCGGACAGATGTGCCGGTTCTCTCAGGAACTTTCTATTCGGAAAAGAATCCGGTGGCGATCATCAATGGTTCCGCTCTAAAAGAAGGCGAAACGGTTGGGGCTTATCAGGTTGTCAAAATATTACCCCAGAGCGTCAAACTGAAATGCGACGGGGAGGAAATCGAGCTCAGGCTCAAATAACCTCCGCCGCCAGCATGGATACTTCTTCTTGAACAGTTATGTCTCCGACTTCAAGAAGCGGACACAAACAGGAGAACCGATTTTTATGATCTGGTCGGTCGGTTCCAGCAAGCCTGTTTCCTGATCGATACGGAAGACTATGACGTTGTCGGCGTCCTGATTGGCGACCATACAGAATATGCCTGTGGGATCGATGTTGAAATTCCTCGGATTCTTAATTCCGGAATTCTGGAATCCAAGCAGGGTTAAGGTTCCCCGGTCAGGGTTGATCTTGTAAATGACAATGGAGTCATGTCCGCGATTGGAACCGTAAAGGAATTTCCCGGTGGGATGAATTCTCACCTCGGCACAAGTGCTTTCGCCCGTAAACTCCTCAGGCAGGGTTGAGAGAGTTTGAATATTAACAAGGTTGCCGGATTTGGCATCATGGGCAAAAGCAACAACGGTCTCATCTAATTCATTGATGAGGTAGGCAAACTTTCCGTTTGGACTGAATGAAAAATGACGTGGTCCCGCGCCAGGCTTGATTTTGATCTCAGGAGGATCATTCGGCGCAAGCCTGCTGGACCGGGGATCAAGTTTATAGATCATTAGTTTGTCGATACCCAGATCTGCCACATACGCAAAACGATTATCCGGGCTGAGGTTTACACTGTGGACATGCGGCTCTTTCTGGCGCCGGGGATTGATGCTTGAGCCTGTGTGCTGGATGAAACTGGTTGGCTCAGCTAAAGAACCGTCTTGATTTATAGGAATGGAGGTGACGCTCCCTCCGCCGTAATTGGCAACCAGCAGGGTTCTGCCGTCGGAGGAGACGCACAGATGGCATGGTCCTCTTCCGCCGGTCGGTGATTTGTTCAGCAGTCTGAGCTTTTTGGTTTCTGGTTCTATCGCGAAGGCGCTCACGGCCCCTGGATCGCGTTCCGACACCGCATAAAGAAACCTGGAGTTGGGATGAATATCAATAAAAGTCGGGTTCGGCGTCACACAGGCCAGATCAACACCTGAAAACTTACCCGTCTTCAAATCGAAGTTGGCGTGATAAATGCCTTCGGCGGCATGGGGCTTGGTATAGGTTCCGAAGTAAACGTCGATGGCTTGAGCCGTCAACGTCTGCAAAGTAATCAAGGATGTCGTCATGATGATTTTCTCCATAAAGTCGTTCCCGTTCACGAGAAAGAAGGTGTCAAAAAAACATCAGAACAGCAATCCTCGTAATAGACAATTCCGGCCATGCGTGATAATGATTGCGCCATGAAATTTCCCATCATGACGACTTCACCAGCCATGCCGACAAGGCGCTTTGGACGTACCAAACTGGCTATGCCCGTGCTGACTTGCGGGGGCATGCGATTCCAGCAGTCCTGGCAGGACACCGACGATATCACGCCTGAAAATCAGGCAAACCTTGAGGCCACCGTCCAGCGGGCCTTCGAACTCGGTCTGCGTCATATCGAGACCGCCCGCGGCTACGGCTCATCCGAGGTGCAGTTGGGGCGCGCCATCAAATCCCTGCCGCGCGACCAGTTTATTCTCCAGACCAAGGTGGGACCTGAAGCCGATCCCGCGGTTTTCGCCGCTCAGGTTGAGCTCTCCCTGCAGCGACTGGGACAGGAGCGGGTGGACTTGCTGGCGATCCATGGAATTAACAACCAGGAGATCCTGGACATGGTTCTGCGCCGGGGCGGATGTCTGGAGGTGGCACGGCGGATTCAGCGTGAGGGCCGGTGCGGCTTCATTGGATTTGCCACGCATGGACCACCCGCAGTGACCATACGCGCCATTCAGACCGGCGAGTTCGATTACGTCAACTTGCACTGGTACTATGTTAATCCCTTCACCTGGCCGGCCGTACAAGCCGCAGCGGCCCAGGATATGGGAGTGCTCATCATCAGTCCGAACGACAAAGGCGGCAAACTCTATGCCCCGCCTCAAAAGCTCGTGGACCTATGCAAACCCCTGACCCCGATGGCCTTTAACACCCTCTACTGCCTTGCCCGTCCGGAGGTTCACACCTTAAGCATCGGGGCGGCTCGGCCGACGGATTATGACGAACATGTCGGCGCCGTCACCAGACTGGGGGATCCGTCTTTCCCTGCGGCCATCGCCGCCAAACTTGATGTCGAGCTGGCGCGTGTGTGCGGGACGGAATGGATGGCGCGCTGGCATGAAGGATTGCCCGTCTGGGAGCAGGTTCCAGGTCAAATCAATCTTCACGAGATCCTGCGCCTATGGAATTTCGCCCGTGGCCTGGATATGGTTGACTTTGCGAAGATGCGCTACAACCTGCTGGGGCAGGGGGGGCACTGGTTCCCCGGTCAAAACGCGGCGAATGCCGGAGAGATGGATTTTTCAGAATCCCTTAAAGCGAGCCCGTTCGCCAGGCAAATTCCCGCCCTGCTGACCGCCGCTCACTCAGCACTCTACGAACAGCCCATCCAGCGTCTGAGCCAGTCGGCCTGAAAAAAGGAGCCAGAATATCCAGTCATGCTGACTGCTGAATTCTGACTCCTGTCTTTTTCGGAAATTACGCCTTGTTCTTCTTGTCGCGCTTGGCCTGCTTTTTCTCGGCTGGTGTTTTCAGTGCGACTTTTTTCGTTTCCCGTTTGGTGTCTTTTGCTTTTGACATGATTTTGCTCTCCTGCTTGGTTGATAACGCCAGCAACGTGCTGGCGTATGGCGGCACTATATACAGCAGCTTACGACCTAATCAATGGTGATTATTAAGCCAAACGATTGACGCCGGTGGCGTATCGCGTAGGCGTTGACTTGAATCTGATCGTATGCAATAGTAACCAGCGATTTTTTCAACCTTTTGCATGCGGAGTGATATGACGCCTATAATCGAGAAATTGCTGATTATTCAAGATCACGACCTGAGGATTTTGAAATTCGAAAAAGAAATGGCGGACATTCCGTTACGGAAGAAAGCCATCGACTCCCTGCTTGATGAGCATCGCCAGGCGGTGACTGCGGCCAAGGAGGTCCTGAAGTCCCGCCAGGCCGGCATCAAGAAATGCGAGCAGGAAATTGAGGCCTACCGCGATAAGATCCGCAAATACCGCGAGCAGCAGATGCAACTTAAGAATAATCAGGAATTCCGCGCCATGGAAAATGAGATTGGCGGTGTTGAAAAACTGATCCGCCAGTGTGAGGATAAAATTCTTGAAATCATGGAAACCGTTGAAGCGGCCCAGGCGGACGTGACACTGCGGGAAGATGCGCTGAAGATAGAGGAGAGCGGTATCACGCAGGAATTTTCGGCTATCGAAGGGCGGGGGACTGAGATCAAGGGAGAGCTCGAGCGTGTGAAACAGCTACGCGCAGGCTATGCGGCGGATGTGGAACCCGCCCGTCTCGCCCAGTATGAGCGGTTTTTCAAGAATAAGAAGGCGAAGGTCCTGGTCCCTGTGGAAGACAATGGTACCTGTGGGGGCTGTCACATGAAGCTGCCGTATTATATCTGTCATGACGCAAAAAAACAGTTGGATGTGGTCGCCTGCGGTTATTGCGGGCGTATGTTGTATTAAGTATTGGTAAGTGGTGATGTTGAAAGGCAGGGGGCGTTCAGTCGCTCCGGTTTTAGCGCAAGCGGATCGGGGAGGAAAGTCCGGACTCCATAGGGCGGAATGCCGGTGCCTAATAAGCCCGGGGGACTCTCTTTAAAGGGAGTTCACGGAAAGTGCCACAGAGATTATACCGCCGCGGCGGACCTGAAAGGGATCGTTGCGGTAAGGGTGAAAAGGTGGTGTAAGAGACCACCGGACGATCAGAGATGAGCGTCGCATGGCAAACCCCATTCGGAGCAAGATCAAATAGGAAACCTGAGGTGGCCCGCCTCGTGTTGTCGCGAAAGCGGCACGCGGTTTCGGGTTGATCGCTTAGATAAATGACTGATCCCGTTCGCGGGAAACAAAAGCCGGCTTATGCCCTCTGCCTTTCAATATCAAACTGTAGCCAAGTGGACGATCGGAACGACCGTCTCGGCCAGCTTCCTGCTGGCATTCTTTTTCTACCGCGCCGGGAGCTCCGCTCCCGAGTTGATCCTCGCGCCAACCGGAGACGCCGATGTTAAGACTCTTTCCGCTCCCGTCAGTCTCACAGGAGAATTCTGGAGGGCCATGCAAGCGCGCCCGGAAAAAGCTTTACGAGTGGCGCCTGGTGGTTCCTCGTTTGAACGCTTCCGGCTCGCGGGAACTTTTTCAATCGAGGGACTGGGTGTTCCGCAACCAAAGGCGATTCTGGATGACAGCCTGAAGCACGACCAGTTCATTGTTGCCGAGGGCGATCGTCTGGATGAAGTTACGATTAAAAAGATCTTCTATGACCATGTCACCCTTGAGACCCCGGCGGGATCCCGGGATATCTGGCTGGAATTTGCCGGTCAGTCGCAGACCGGGATCGTGTCAGTAGTGAGCAACCAGCTCATGACCGCCACGGGTGGAACCAACAGGTTCGGATGCGCCAAGGTTCAGGACAATCGATGGCAATTCAGCCGCAAGCCGCTATTGGATTACTATCAGGAATTGCTGGATGAACCGGACCGGATGGTGCAGGTATTTGATACGATGAAACCGGTCCGTGATGAGCAGAACAAGATCACCGGATATGTGGTCGGGCTTGAGGGTGAGAAAGACTTTTTTGACGCCGTCGGACTTCAGCAAGGCGACATCGTCCGGTCGGTCAATTCCGTGGCCATGACGCATCGGCGCCGGGCGGAATCTTTCATCGATCAGTTCCTTAAAGACAAGCTGAATGCCGTCGTACTGGAAGTCGAACGCGGCGGCAAAGTGACCAAGCAAGTCTACCAGATGCGACCGTGAGCGGTTGCAGGGATGCTTGATGATAACTACCTGATTCAAGCAGGGAATACCGACTAACTGCCAAACCCGCAAATCCGGCCAATTCAATGATTCCCAAGCAATACCTGGGTTTCCTGCATCTCTGTAGTAGACATAAGATATATTATGCGACGTTGTGTATAACGTGTCATAGGTTGTTAATGAGAGTCTCGAGTTGAAAGTCCAGAGTTCAAAGCCGCTGTTAATGAGAGTCTCGAAAGGAGTTGAGATTTCAAAGTCCAAAGCCAGATCGGACCTGACTCTGAACTCGCAACTTGCTTACTGAATCCAGCCCCAGCGCCGTGAGAAGGGCCAGTAAACAACCATGGCGGGACCAACCAGGTTTTTGGCAGGGACTGATCCCCAATAGCGACCATCCAGACTGTTATGGGTATTGTCGCCCAGGGCCAGATATTGGTCTGCTCCAAGGGTAAGAACGTCGTTCGTGGACCGGATGAATAGGGCCCCCTGCTCTACCTCGCCAGGACAATACCCGGCATACCCTGGAGACCGTTCGGCGATCCGGCGGATGGCGGCAGGCTCCATGACTGGCGCCCCGTTCACATAAAGTTTCGACTCACGGATGGAGATGGACTCGTTGGGCAAACCGCTCATCCGTTTGATGTAATGGGTCTGTTCGGTCAGGCCCCGGATCGGGATCCCGTCCGTCCGGAAAACCATGACCTCGCCACGGGTGGGTTTCATGAAGTTCCACTTGACCCGGTTGACGAAGAGATGATCGCCGGTGAGTCGATAGCCGCGGGCGATTACCTGTCCGGTCACCACCTCCTCACCGTTCTTGACAGTCAGCGGCAATCCCAGGGGGATGGTATGGGCAAGGCCACCAATCTCATAGGCGGCCTCACCGACTCCGTCACCCGTGCGACGCATGGAGTAGGGCCCACGAATCACTCCCGCCACTTGGGCTGTACATTCCACATAGGTTTTCCCGAAAAGCATCCATTGGGCATACTTGAGCGGAACCATGTCAAATATCCCCTGCCCGTTCGCCGGTTCATAGTGGATCCCGTACAAGGTGGGTTGCATGGAGCCTGTAGGAATTTTGAATGGCTGGAGACAATAGGTGCGAAAGGCCATGGCGACGGCAATTGCGACCACAAACACTTCCAGATTCTCCCGGAAGCCTGAAAAGGATTTTAGCGGCATAAGAACGGAAACGGCTTTTTGAACGGCGGCGCAACCGGCTTCGATCCTGGCAATGTCCTTTTGGCTGACGGCCGCTTTCAACTCCGCCTCCGCCTTGCCCAGCGACTCCAGCGCTTGCGGAGTCACCACATCTTCACGAAGATGCCGGCATAACTGGGCATGGCGCAACCATTCCGTCCCGTGCTTGATGAATTTACGCGTTTGAAAGTATCCAGCCATTATAGTCTCCGTCCCGCTTCAACCCGTCGTTTTCAGTACCGAGATGAACGCTTCCTGAGGCACGCTGACGGAGCCGATATCCTTCATGCGCTTTTTGCCTTCCTTCTGACGTTCCAGTAATTTACGTTTCCGGGAAATATCGCCGCCATAGCACTTGGCCGTCACATCCTTGCGCATGGCTTTGATGGTTTCGCGGGCCACAATGTTTTTCCCGATGGCAGCCTGAATGGGCACGGTGAATTGATGAGCCGGGATCACGTCTTTGAGTGCGGCGCACATCTGGCGGCCGCGTGAAACGGCTTTATCCCGGTGGATGATGCAGGAAAAGGCATCCACGCTTTCGCTATTCAGTAGAATATCCATCTTTACCAGGTCACTGGGCGCATATCCGATGTGCTCATAGTCCATCGAAGCATACCCGCGGCTGATGCTCTTCAGGCAATCATGAAAATCAATCAGGATTTCATTCAACGGCATAGTTGCGCTTAGCATCACACGCTTGGAGTCGAGTGTGTCCGTTTTCTCGACCGTCCCGCGCCGATCCATGACCACCCGGAGAATGTCGCCGATGTTCTCGTTATGACAAATAATGAAGGCGCGAATCATCGGTTCCTCCATATGATCAATCCGGGTGGGATCCGGCAGATGAAGAGGATTATCAACCTCGAGCATGGTGCCATCCCGTAAATGAACCCGATAGATTACGGAGGGATAGGTGCTGATCACATCCAGATCGAACTCACGGCGCAAGCGCTCCTGCACCACCTCCAGGTGAAGAAGGCCCAGAAAGCCGCAGCGGAATCCGAACCCTAACGCGACGGAGGATTCCGACTGGTAGGTGAAGGCACTGTCGTTCAGGCGGAGTTTCTCCATGCTCTTTTTCAGCTTTTCGTAGTCCGCCGTATCGACCGGATAAAGCCCGCTGAATACCATGGGGTGAATTTCCTTCATGCCGGGCAATGGCTTGGTGACCTGCTTATTGTGCATAGTCAGGGTATCGCCGATTTTAATATCAGAGGAATCCTTGATGGTGCCAATGACATACCCCACCTGCCCTGCGGTCAGCTTTTTACAGGGTTCCATTTTCGGGCGGAAACGTCCGACTTCCTTGACCTCGGTATCAAGGCCGCTGGCCAGTAAATGGATCCTGTCACCAGCCTTAAGTTCACCATCGACCATGCGGATATAAGTGACCACCCCGCGGAAAGCATCGTACACGGAGTCAAACACCAGGGCGCGAAGAAACCCGTCCTGACAAGTTTGGGGCGGCGGCAGCCGCAGGATCGCCTCCTCCAGCATGTCCGTGATGCCCAGCCCGCTTTTGGCACTGATGCGGCAGGCGTCATCTGCGGGAATGGAGAGAATTTCCTCTATTTGCTTGGCCACCACCTCAGGCTCGGCGCCGGGCAAATCCACCTTGTTGATCACCGGCATGATTTCCAGGTTATTTTCGATGGCCAGATAGGTATTGGCCACCGTCTGGGCCTCCACCCCCTGAGCGGCATCCACCACCAGAATGGCACCCTCACAAGCCATCATGCTGCGGGATACCTCATAAGTGAAGTCCACATGCCCCGGGGTATCGATCAGATTCAACTCATACTCAACACCATCCTTGGCCTTATAGGTCATGGTCACAGGATGACTTTTAATGGTAATCCCGCGTTCCTGCTCAAGATCCATGCTGTCAAGGACCTGATCCCTCATCACACGGGCATCAATGGTGTCGGTCAACTGCAGCAGGCGGTCGGCCAGGGTGGATTTTCCGTGATCGATATGGGCGATGATGCAGAAGTTACGGATGGTGGGAAGAGTCGTGAGATTGTCTTTATCTTGGAGATGCATCGTTCTTAATTAGTCCTTCATCGAGTCATAAGTTTGGGCGGCAAGGGCGCGCATGTTGGCGACACTTTCCCGCATATCGGTGGCCCTGTACAGTGAGGTTCCTGCTACAAACACATTCGCGCCTGCCGCAGCGGCGAGTGACACGGTCTTTAAATCAATACCACCATCCACATTGATATCCACCGCCAGTCCACGAGATCTGATGGCCTGGCGGATGTTTTTAATTTTCGGGAGCACAGATTGAATGAAGGCCTGCCCGCCATAGCCTGGGTGCACGGTCATACAAAGCACCTCATCCACTTCCGGCAGAACCTCGTAAACCGACTCCGCAGGGGTATCGGGGTTGAGCGTTATTCCCGGGCGTGCGCCGAGTTTACGTATCGTGCGCAAGATACCGACCACATCGCCTTTAATTTCGATATGGACAAGCAGCACATCCGCCCCGGCTTTGACAAAAGGCTGCAGATAGGATTCCGGTTTGGACATCATCAGATGGACGCTCAAAGGAATGGTTGATGTCCGGTTGGCCATGGCCACCACATCCGGCCCCATGCTAAGGTTGGGCACAAAATGACCATCCATAATGTCCAGGTGCAGTCCATCAGCGCCGGCGGATTCTGCCCGACGGACCCCATCAGCCAGATTGCCGAAGTCTGCCGCCAGAAGTGACGGCAGAATGACAAACTGTCCGGTTGCTTTTTGTTGTGCGTAATTCATAAGATCCCAGCGCTACGACTGCTTTAAATTGGCCGCGTATTATGTCAGGAAGCCGCAATCTGCGCCACATAAAATAGAGGTGACCTCAATACCAGACGCGCCAGAGGAAAAGGCCTTCAGGCGGGGCGGTGGGCACACGGGCGGTACGGATTTTTGACGCCAGAATCGCCTTCACTTCATCCACCGAAACAGCACCCTCCCCCACCCTGAGGAGCAGTCCGGTGAGGCTACGCACCATTTTATAGAGAAACCCCTCGCTGGCAGCCCGAATAACAACCAGTGAACCGGTTCGCTTGATCGACAGGGAATAGACTTCACGTACTGTGCTTTCGACGATTCGATTTGGATTGGCGGTGAACGCGGCAAAGTCATGTTTCCCGATCAGAATATTGGCGGCCGCCTGCATGGCATTTACATCAAGCGGCTTCCGGATATGGGCCGCATATAACCGCCGGGAAGGATTCATGACCTTGGCATTCCAGATAAAATACCGGTACTCCTTTTTGACGGCACTGCGCCGGGCATGGAAATCGGACTTGGCCCGGGCCACCTTCAACACCCGGATATCCTGCGGGAGTTTGGCATTCATCCCGTTTAAAAGTTGTCCGCACACCCATTTCCTGGAGAGATCAAAATGAGCTACCTGTCCTTCGGCATGAACCCCTTGATCAGTCCGGCCACTCCCGTTGACTTTGACCGTTTCCCCTGACAAACTTTGGAGCACTTCCTCAATGCGCTGCTGAACCGTCACGTGGATCGGCTGAACCTGCCAGCCGGCATAAGCGCTTCCATCATAGGCCACCGTGATCCGATAACGGAAGGCCGCCGATGTTGATTTTGATAGTGACTCCATGGCATTTACTCTATCAGGTTATCAGTTATTTGTTATCAGGATTTTTCCAAAAGGACATCGCCGCACGGAGTGCGCCTCCCACATTGAAGAGCGTTTCTTAAATGAATAACAATCAACAAATAACCAAAACGACCTCCCCTCTTGACTTCGATCGACTCAATCTCCACCATCTCCGGCATGTTTTCTGAGTATAAACTGAAGATGGCGCCGGCGGCGCGAAATCTGGTAACAAACGGCAAATATATGCTTCCCATCATGCTGTTGATGGTGGCGTTGTCCGGTTTCAGATCCGCCACCTATTCACTGGACCATTTGCAGGCCGGCGGCCCCCCTATTGCAAATACCCTGCTGATTGCGTGGTTGAACGGCTCTGTGCTGGGGCCGCTCCTGCTCCCCTGGCTGCCCGGAAAAGGCCTCGCCATGAAGGGCTTGCTGGTGGGAGTGTTGGGCTTATTAATGTTTCCGGCCTCGTGTTTTTTCCTCCATCTTGAACCACTGGATGTCTTGATGGCCCTCCTGGTGATTCCTTCTGTCACCTCGCTGCTAATGGGGTCCCAGTGGGGGAAAGAACCCACCCCTACCCCTCCTTGGAGGGGCCAGGGGCGGGTTCTTTCCCCGATTCAATTGGCGTTGGTAGCTCTGGCGGCTGGAATCTGGATTGCGGCAAGGTTTATATAATATGGCAAAATATAGTATTTCATGTGGCGGAACCGGCGGGCATGTATTCCCGGGGATGGCGACGGGTGTGGCGCTTCAAAAAAGCGGACATGAGGTGGCGCTCTGGCTTTCCGGCAAAGCGATAGAAGCGGCTACCCGTCACGCCTGGACAGGCGAAGTGATCAAGATTGAGGCTGCCAAAATTTCATTTCATCCCCTCTGCTTGCCCCTTACTCTTTTCACTGTGATCCGGGCTTTCCGCGCCAGCGTGAAGGCGCTGCGAGCCCAACAACCACAGGCACTGCTGGCCATGGGGAGCTACTCATCGCTCGGACCCGTTCTAGCCGCACGCTATCTGAAAATCCCGGTCATTCTGCATGAAGCCAACGTCATTCCGGGAAAGGCTGTTTCTGTCCTTTCCCGCTTTGCCGCCGCCGTCGCCATTACGTTTCCTGAGACGCGTCACTATTTGAAACATAAAAACATCATTCTCACCGGGCTCCCTCTGCGAAAACAGATGGAGGACACCGCCGCCATACCAACAGCGATTCCGGACCCGTTCACCGTGCTGACCATGGGTGGCAGTCAGGGAGCTCAGAGCCTGAATGAAATGGTGCCCATTGCACTAGGGCTTCTGCGGGAGGCGGGAATTCCCGTCGCTGCCATTCATCTTTCGGGCGAAAAGGCGAAACCGGCTGTCGAGGAGGCCTATCGTAAAGCGGGTGTCCCGGCGACGGTTTACGGATTCTGCTCCGATATGGTTTCGGTCTATCGCAAAACCAGCCTGGCCATTTCAAGGTCCGGGGCAAATTCGTGCCTGGAACTTGCCCTGTTTGGGATTCCTGCCATTCTCATTCCACTCCCCTCCTCCGCCCGCGACCATCAAAAGGCCAATGCCCAGGCCATGCTGGCCGCCGGTGCTGCCATTCTGCTGGAACAGGCTGCGCTCACTCCGGACCGGTTGGCCGAAAATCTCCGGACCTTGGCTGCCAACCCACTCGAAATGGCCTGCATGCGTACGCGTGCCAAAGCCCTGGCTTCAACAGGCGCCGCTGAATCCCTCGCAGATTTGATTGTGAAAGTCGGAGGCAGTCGGTAAGGTAATATCTTTTTTCCGGAACATCCTGTCAGGAGTGACTATGCGTATCGAAAATGGAACGGTTTCCAGCCATGAACCGATGGGCCCCCACTATCGGGTCCTCACGTTAAATCTGCCTGGTGTCGCTGGAGCGGCCCTCCCGGGGCAGTTCGTACATCTCCGCATTTCAAGTCTGCATGATGCCGTGTTACGACGGCCATTCAGTATTTACAAGGTAGATGACCAACACCTCTCCATCCTCTATAAGTCGATTGGTCGCGGCACGGCGACCATGATGTCCCTCAATTCAGGAGACTCCGTAAGTATTATCGGCCCACTGGGCAATGGATTCCCGCTGACCCTGGAGCCCGGGGTTACGCCGGTTTTAATTGCGGGTGGCTATGGAGTGGCTCCCTTGTATTTTCTGGCCCGAAAGCTTGCCCGTCGTGGCATTCTCTTTGTTGGTGGCGCCACGGCCGTGGATATTCTCCTGGCAGAGGACTTCAAGGCCATGGGATGGGATGTCCGTATTGCCACTGATGACGGTTCACTTGGAGATAAAGGCCTGGTGACCGCCCCCCTGGATGTCTGGCTGAAAGCCGGCGGGGACAAGCTTCGTCCTGAGTTTTATGCCTGCGGACCGAATGGCATGCTCAAAGCGGTCGGCGATCGCGCCATCAAAGGGAACGGGAAGGCCTGGCTCTCGCTTGATCGGCATATGGGCTGCGGGGTGGGCGCCTGCCTTGCCTGTGTGCAAAAAGTGCGTTTGAGCGGGCAGGAAACCCTGGCGCGGGTCTGCAAGGATGGCCCGATATTTGAATCGCGTGAAGTGATTTGGGAAGACTAATATGAAACCGACTCTTGATATCAACCTCGCCGGCATCCGGATGAAAAACCCCGTGATGGTGGCTTCAGGCACCTTTGGCTATGGTCCTGAATATGCCGAGCTTATCGATCTAAATCAACTTGGCGCGATCGTCGTCAAAGGCATCAGCATGGAGCCCTGGGGTGGCAACAAAACCCCCCGGGTGGTTGAAGTTTCCGGCGGCCTCATCAATGCCATTGGGCTTCAGAACCCGGGAACCCGGGGTTTTACCGAGAAGTATATGCCATTTTTGCGCAAGTATGATGTGGCGGTAATCGTCAATATCTGGGGGAAGACCCTGGAAGAATATACCGCCGTGGCGGAGTGGTTTGACAAGGTCGAGGGAGTTCACGCGCTGGAGATTAACATTTCCTGCCCCAACATTAAGGAAGGTGGCAGTTCGTTCGGGATCCATCTCGATTCCACCGCCAGGCTGGTCGCCGCTGTGCGCGCCAAAACGAAACTGCCCATTATCCCGAAACTGGCCCCAAATGTTTCCGACATTGGTGCTTTTGCAAAGGTTTGTGAAGATAATGGCGCGGATGCCGTCTCGCTGATCAACTCCTTCCCCGCCATGGCGATTGACATCGAAACACGGGAACCTATTCTCGCCAATGTGTCGGGTGGCCTGAGCGGTCCGGCCATCCATCCGATTGCGGTTAAACTGGTCTATGAGGCGGCCAAAGCCGTCAAAATCCCTTTGATTGCGATTGGGGGAATCACTTCCGCCAAGGATGCCATTGAATTTATGATCGCCGGCGCTTCCGCGGTGGCTGTGGGAACCGCCAACTTTATTGAACCCCGGACGGCCCTGCAGGTGGCCGAGGGTATTTCGGATTATCTTGTTCGTCACAAAATGACAAAAGTACAGGAGCTTGTCCGCAGCATACGGTTATGAAAAGTTACCACCAGATTGCCTTTTGGTTGATTCTCAGCATAAGCTTGATTCTCAGCGTGTGGTGGATCTTCCACATGCCCTATCGCCCGGATCGGGTATTTGACGCGATCCCCGCCGATGCCACCGTGGTGAGCGTATCCCGGAATTTGGCAGGCGAATGGGATGCGGTTTTCACTAACCCGTTATTGCTCCGCGCTATAAGGGCCGCGGAAACCAATGAAGGCAGCCTGACCGCACTGAGCACCAATGCCGCCGCGAAGAAATGGACGGAGAAATTATCCATCGATCAAACGGTACTCGCTTATGTCCCTTCAATGGGCACCGAACATAAGCCGGCGTTGATTGCAGCCTCATGGATTGGGAATCAAAGCCGCCTGCTGCGTTGGCAACTGGCTTGGATAAAAACACGGGATCTTACCCCTGTTCTTTTGGATGGCGGAAATCTCAGGATCTGGCTAAGCCGTGAGAAATTCGGCAAATCCAACCTGCACCTTTCCCTGGCCTTGTCTGAAGGGCTTGTTCTGGCCTGTATCTCTGAGGATCCCATCGGGGTGCGCACCCTGCTTGAGGCAGCCGAAAATTATCCCTATCGCCATACAGTGGCCGAATTGGGGAAACCCGCCCTTGCGCGAGAATTACTAGGAGGCTCGCCACGCCATTGGGGCTGGTTTGAAGTCAATCACAAGCCCGTCGCCTTCCAGTTTGATCTCACCCCTGAGGCCCTGATTTTGGCAATGAGTGGTACTGAAAAGCTCCCCGCCGCGGTAAGTCTCGAGGAGGCAGAGGGGACCGGCGGCGCCATGAACCTGATTGGCAAAACCTCCGATTTGGCGGCACTCCTGCCTTTGAGTTGGGTGTCTGCCTTCATCCCCACGGATCCTTCCTCACTGTTTCTCAAAACGGTGAGGGAATTGGCTGACGATTCCGGGACCCCGGCGCATGCCCTTGCTTTTGTCGCTCTTCTCGACCAGGACCACAACGGGCGGATCCGTGGGCCGATTAACAAGAATTTGAGGGGACTGATAAAAGGGGTCAAGGCCCCCACCCTCCTACTGGGGATGCAAGTTCAAAGTGATGCGGAAGCCGACAAGCGCATCGGGCAGACGCTTGCAAAGCTGAACAGCCAATACGGGCTGGAGTTGATGGCGGGTCCGTTTGAACCGGAAAGCGGTTTGCGGATCACGTCGATTCAGGACATCCGGAAAAGCTTCTATAACTCCTTTGAGCCCGAGGAGCGGGTGGCTTACGTGGTACGCGGCAACTGGCTGATCATTGCCAGCAATGGGGCGATACTAAAGAAACTCCTTACCCAGCAACCGGCCGAAGGTAAAAATAACTGGAAGCTGGATCCCGTTACCCTGCCGGCGGCCGCTGTCTGGGCCAATCTCAATGGCATAGGGCAAACCCTGAAAAATGCGGCCGGGGTGGCCAAATTGGCTGCCATGCTGGACACTTCCGAGGGCTCACAGGCACTGCGCGAAAAACTGGATCAGGCGGGAACGGTGGCTGCTGTGCTTCGCGAATTAGGACAGGCTAATCTATCCGTCCATTCAGCCGACACCGGCTTCAAACTTAAGCTTGTGGTCGGCGACCGCCACTAATTCATCATTCAGAGCTTCATGAATCGGCAGAACATAAACTCCTGATATGAATGTACTGCGGGGGTGGCTCTGCTTATTATTTCTTCAAACGGGCCGCCAGCTGCTTGAGTTCGTCCGCCGCCAGCGACGCGGCAAACCCGGCATCCGCCTCCGCAATCACCTGCCGCGCGCTATCGGGATTCTCCAAAGCCACACGCAGATTTTTAACCTCATCTGGCATCAGGTCCACCTTCGAGCCGTCGTTCTTGATAATGGAGCAGATCCCTGTTTCCGGGCACAATTCAATGTTAAGTTTGTCCATTTGATTCCTTCTTTCTGTCTTAAGCCTGACCGTTATATTTTCAGAAATCGTCCTGACCCAAGTATGCTAGGAAGCGCGACTCATGGCGTCAAGAAATTCCAGCCCCCTCCCACGAATGCAGGACAATATCTTTAATGTTGCTGAAGTCATATCTACCGGGCTCCCCCGCTTCCGGCGTATCCCTGGGCCGTATGCCGCATTTTGTCTGAAGAATGATCTGATCACGCGGGACCTGTTTCCAGAAACCGGAGAACAACTCCTCGCATTTACCGCGGCCGTAAATGTCCGCATGATCGAAACTCATGCCTTCTTCTTGAGGAAGGTGCAGCACTTACCGCTTTTCATGCAAGCATAGAGCTTATAAACTGGACAGGCCCAGATCGCCGAAATCGTCTTGACCACGCAATAAGCCAACACTACCCACCATCCCAGGGACTCATTAACCTTATACAGCAACACCAGGCAGACCGCCGCAAAACAGGCTCCCAATGAATGCGCCACCCTCATTCCAGCCTGACTCAGTCGCTCCTCAGAGGAAGGGAATAGCCGGTGAAAGGTCATGGTATAGAACCAGACCAGCGGAGCACGTTGGATGGACAGAATTGCCGACAAAACCAGCACACCGAAAACCACGGCGACCAGAACCTTGATTTTCAATATAAAGGCTAACCAGAGCGTCACTGCCATCGTATAACGGCAAAAGACGAAAGCTGCCTTCGGAATCCCCACCTGGTCATCACACTCACATGCCTCAATCGTCATACCGCGTTTCCTTTCTCAACTCCGCCCCGGCGGAGTCCCGTCTTCCAAAAAAACCTACCCACATTCCGCTGATAGTCAGCATATTCGCTGAACTCTCTGGCCAGCATGGCCTCCTCCAGCCCGGCCCGATATACCATGAAAGGCCAGAACACAAGGGCTGTCAGAAGAAATGCCACCACATTGGCATAGACCAAACCAGCCCCAAAAAACATCCAGATCAGTGATGCATATAATGGATGACGTACCCAGCTATACACGCCGGACATGACCAATTTCTGCTCTTGGTAGATTGTGGCCTGATTTGCCCAGTTTCCGCCCAACTGAAATCGGCCAAGGATGTTCACGATGCACCCGGTGACAATCACCATAAGACCTGAAAGCACCATACATAACCGTACGGGGAACCAAGGAATCGACACTTCGCCTACGCGAAACCGGATCACCAGATAGACTAGGACAAAAAACGATGTCATCGAGCCAGTAGCCACAATACTCTTGCGCTCACGCTTCACTCCCTCCCGGCGGCAGGACAGGAAGTTAATGAATACGGCAGCAAAAACCACTGTCGCGCTAAGGCTGATCACCAATGAGGACACCAACTCAAGCATTCCTCCGGGAGTTTGCGTCATGCGTTGTAAATTTTCGAGTGAAAGGATCATAGACTCCTGTGAAACATGTTGTAGGCAGAGAAAGGAATGCGTCGCAAGTCCCGGGTTACGACATGCACGCACTCACGCTGTGCCGATTTGAGATCAAAATTATAGACATCCACGAATGAAGAGACACTGATCCGGAAGAGATTATGATTAAAGAAGCCAACTTTCTCCCCGATCGTGCGCCGCACGTAATTGGACGGGATCAAAGGCTTGAGTTTATCAAGCAGGGCACCAAGACAACTACAGCCTCCTGCACCACCGCTCTGTTGTTCAAGAAACTCATCGGCATCGAATGCGAAGGTGTTATTGATGACCGAAAGATAATCACGGACATCAAACTTGCGTGTAACCGGACTGAATTTTTCTCTATCTCGATAACAATAGGTCAGCGCCACCCGCTCAACATTACACGGGAGCGGGACAAAATCAGTTAACCGGTATTCGCCACCGGTCTGTTGCTCGATACTTTCAAGAATCCCCGTCAGTGTAACTCTGTTCGCACGCCCAACCGGCACCCTGTCACCGTAGAATGCCAGCGGCTGGTAGTTAACGCCCCGCACTCCTGGCGTATTCATGCCATAGCGCAAAATCGCCCCGACCTCGTCATCGTTAACCCCACTCTGAATGGTTGCGACAAGCGTCACCGGAATACCGGCTTCCGTCAAGTTCCGGACCGCCGCGACCTTCAAGGCGCTTAAATCCCGGCCCCGTAACACGGATTGCCCCTTTTCGGCAAAGCCATCGAACTGTAAATAAACCTCGAATTGCGGTGTTAACGCAGCAAGCTCCTTCACAAAGGCCAGATCTTCTGCAATGCGTAGTCCGTTGGTGTTAAGCAGGACATATTTGAAGCCCTTGGTTTTCGCCAAACGTATTATTTCCAGCACTCGGGGATGAAGCGTGGGTTCTCCCCCGCTGACCTGAAGGATCTCGCCCCTCCCAGATTCAGCACCCTGCAGAAAATCCAGCATCCGTTCAAACTCCCCAAGGGTGAGGTCTGGCACAGCCTGCCGCCCGGTGTAGCATTCAGGACACTTCAACTCACAGGAACTATTGATCTCAATCAGCCCGATACACGAATGCTGGTCATGTTCAGGACAAAGCCCGCAATCAAATGGGCACCCCTTGCTGACAGGAGTCTGAGTGCGGGACTGGGTCCCGGGTTTGGTATATTGGGATCGTCCTCGATAGTATGCCTCATTCCGCTCCATCAGTTCGACCTGCAAGCCATGGAGAGGACATTGCTTAACAACGTAGACCGATCCGCCCTTGGCCGCGATCATTGCACTCACCCGTGTCCGGCATTCCGGGCAAATGCTAACAGTTGGCTCCAACGGTTCGAAGCCGGCAGGTACTGAAATGGGAGTTGGAATCATGAGGAAAATCAGCTTCCAAGCACCACAACTATAAATCCTAGCAAGTAGACGGGGGTCAGGGCCGCATCAACCACAACCGCAAGAGGCACAATAATAAGTTTTCCGAAATCCGGGGGTGGACTGGAATCGGGCGGATTATAGAAGGCGATCTCCCGGCTCATATTAAACTCATCAGGTAGCGGCGTTTTAAGTTTTGCGACGGGGTTAATTGTCCCTTTCACCGCAACCGACAAGGAATACGAGCCAGATTTATCCTTGATAAAACCCAACAACCCTGCGGCATCCTGACTTCCTCGATATCTCAGGGAGATGTTCCCCCAGATGATGTTGCCCTTACGATAGAGCCTATGGTTTGGCTCCAGGGTCAATTTATCGCCCTCCAACTTCCGGGCGATGCTTTCCAACTTTTCCCCACCTTCCAACAATAGGTAGGTGTGCTTTTTACCAAGGAAGGCGATTGAACCTTCGCGCCCGATTTTTTTCGTCAGCGCCGCATCAGGACGCGCCAATGCAAAAATGGTATCCGTCAACACCGGGTTGTTGTAGTAGTTATTCGCTCTTGGATTAGGCGAGGAACTGGCTAAATAGGTCGCACAACCAAGGCCACCCACAACACCGACGCAACAAAGCAAAATCACGGCAGTTCGGACGAGAGTGGATGACCACACCTTGTTACCCTGAAAATTTTCAATCATTGAGTCACCTTACTCCTGTCGTAAACCAAATTGGCAATAATCACGAAAAAAGCGACAATACAAGTCACTTGAATGCCGGACAAGCCCAATATATACGCATGGGAAACCGGCTTGAGCCAGTCAATGCTTAATCGCCACAACAAATACCCCACCATCAGACTT
Organism: bacterium; assembly: GCA_037141135.1. GTDB lineage: Bacteria > Verrucomicrobiota > Kiritimatiellia > CAIKKV01 > CAITUY01 > JAABPW01. The sequence continues at coordinate 23,956 of JBAXDB010000022.1, forward strand.
CGAAACGCCAGGCCCGGGGTATGTGCAAACACCCCCTTCCAGCGCGGCCAAGTAACCAAGACAAGCAAGGCCAGCAGACATTCGTAAAGTTGGGTTGGATGGCGCGGGATACCATCACCGAAATCCACCCCCCACGGCAGTACGGTTGGCACGCCATAGGTCCCATCATTCAGACCTGCCAGAAAACAACCGATTCGACCGATAACCAAACCAGAAAGAATGGGCAGGACATAATCATCTCCCGTACGTGCAGAAATCCCGGATATCCGCTTGCCGATTTCGACCCCTATCCATCCCCCAAGCAACCCGCCGACAACAGACTGACCACCGAGCAGGATATCCCATCCCGCCACTGAACCATTCCAGATTTCCGGCGAGTCCACCCAAAAAACCATCTTATTACCCACAGCTCCACCAATAAGAGCCCCAACAACAACAGCAAACGAACCCGGTTCCATCAAACCGCACCGTCCTTGATTCAAGCGCAGGGCTCTGTAGACAATCAGCCCCGTCAAAATGGCCATCCATTCAAACAGGTAATGAACAGTATGAGCTAGTTTAGGATCAGAAATTATCAATGTGCTCATAACTTATTGAACAAATTACCCGTCCCAAGGATCCGTCGCGGCGAAGCCACGCCTGCCCGTTCATATCGTGCAACACGAGTCAGCTCTGAGGACGCATATCTAAAATATCGTTGATGGATCGAACAGTCTGGCGCTGTGATATACGGTGAGGACTTCAACATCATATCCCCGCACACGATAGACAATCCTGTAATTACCGAGAATGACCTCCCGGATGTCCGTGTTATGAGTTTCTGGAACCATTCTTCCCATTTGAGGGAAGGTAAATATTCGATCAACCACATCGATGACATCGGTCGCAAAAAGGGAGGCATATTCGGGAGAGTCATGCGCAATGAACTCAGTGGTGGCTTGGAGATCATCGGAGGCCTGCTCTGTCCACCTCACTTCAGCCATTTGGTCATTTTCTCCCTGACTTGACCATGAGAAATGGTTTTGCCGGCATCCGCCTGCTTGATGCCGCGCTCGACCTTTGCCATGAACAACAGCCGTTCCATGACGTCTTCGATCGAACTGTCGTCAGGCAGGTCCTGCACTGCGTGAAGTACTCTATCTTTAGTTGTCATGCATAAATATTAGCATCGAGTTTAAATTCCGCAATAATTCATCCTTCATACTTATTCAAATAAGCAATCGTTCAGAGTCCGGAATAAACACAAATCTCTACTCGACAACATGGCCACACCTTGCTCCGTGAAAGCGGTCGGACAGTAACGTAATCCGCCCCACCGCGAACTTGAGGTTTCAAATTGCAACCTCAAGTTCGCGGCCTCGGCCGCAGATAAATGTAAACCCTACTCCAGCGGCGTTATCGCGGGAATCGGCCATTGGTAATGCAATTTATCTACCCACGGCTGTAAACCAGCTTTACGAATAGAAGCATACCGGTCAAGGGCTTGGGCAAGATCACACAAGGCAGGACTGATCCACCCGATAATCTCTAGAACAGCAGCATGTTGCGCATCAAGATCCACCCAATGAACAATGCGCTCGTGATGAAATACACGGTTACGCAAGTCACGAATCCGCTTCCACCGAATATCCAGTTTCTTCATATCACGTTCCGAACGAGGAGCATTTGCGAATACCTGGTTGGCGAGTGAGTGTCCAAGTCCAGTCCCAGCATGGGATTTATTAAAGAAACCTGTCCAAAATCCGAAGTGGAGTTCAGCAACCATACGTCCAGGCGTAATTGACTTCCCGTTTGACTGGAGTTTTCCCCGCGCCTCATGAACTTGGTGCTGTTGCCAACCCGAGAGTGGAGCAACAAAGTCATACCACTGATCAGTACCATAGCGTTTGGTGAGTCCACCATGGATAGCGTTACGCAAAGCTATTTCGGATATTTGGAGTGGTGAATACAATGTCTCGCAAAGGGCCATGTTCCAGAGATAACGAGCTAATGTAACCGCCTGAGAAGCGCCATCCAGTCGGTAGACATCAAGACGTTCAGGATCTAACCCGGACTCCACTTGGTAGAAAAAAGTAGTATTCATGCTTGCAACCAAGTGGCTGAAAATCTATCCTCAAATCGTTGACCCTGGAAATCCTTCCTCAGCCGCTTGCGGCAGACAGGAGCCGGGGTTTTCTTTTTTCTAGGATCAATTTCCATAACTGCTCCCTTTCTGCCGATCATGACAGCGATGAGTCAGGTGGAAGGCATCCCCCTCCCTTAGGTATATTGAGGCCCTTGGCATAGTCCGAAGGAATCTGCCACAACCTATCACTAGTTTAAAGCCATGACCTCCCAGGCGTTTTCTCCTGGAGGGCCGACGACCCGCCCTGAGCAACGTCGAAGGGCCGCGGCGGACGTAGTGAGAAGAATCCTATTTTGGGGTATCACGCCAGGTGCCCCACCTGCAGGGAGTCGAAGTTGACCGCCGCAAGCTGCTGGCGGGCCTTAAGAATGGCGATTGCCTCGTCAAGGCATTTTACGACTTCAGGCGGCATCCCTTTGACGTTTGCACAACGCTTGCTGAGGCTTGTCAGTTTCGCCACATAACTGCGGGGCGTATCGGTGGCCTTGCCCCGACCACTCCAGGCGGCTAGATCGCACTGAGGTCAAAAGTGGGGACAGACTCATTATACGATACTACTGTTACAAATACACCAAGTGAAAATCAGCGAAACATTCAGGCAATGTATTCACTTCGCTGATGGTTGGCTAGCGTATTTGTTGAAATAAACAGAAACAATGGAAAGAGGGCATTTGGGGT
>JBAXDB010000023.1:0-26728 GCA_037141135.1 bacterium
GTGCAGTTGCCGTGCGGCATGACTTTGCCATCTTCACGACCGATGACGACTTCCGTCTGTTCGCAAAGTGTCTGCCCATCGTCATCTATGAATTCAAAACACTCGCCGAACCACACCTTGTTCCGTACGGCTCGCAAGCTCGCCGCCGGAAAAGGTGAACGTTCGCAGTAGAAAAAGATTAATTGATGACGAAATCCTAAAGGGTATAATGCGTGCATGAGTATTACAGCGGAAAGAGTCATGACGGAAGCGATGGGACTTCCCCCTGTGCTACGGGCGTTTGTTGCCGAGAAACTGATCGAGAGCCTTGATGCCCCCGATGCCCCTGCACTGTCGCCCAAGTGGAAAAAGGAAGTTCGGCGACGGTGCGCCGAATTGGATCGCGGCACAGTCGAACTTCATGATGCGGATGCTGTTTTTGCCCGGGCATACGCCGCGCTTGCATGAAGGCCGTCAAATTCCATCCCGACGCCGAATTCGAAATGCTCGCGGCGGCGGCCTATTACGAGGAACAACAGCCTGATCTCGGGAGACGGTTTTTGGCATCCGTACAAGATGCCGTCAATCGCATCATGCTGAATCCACACTTGTACCCGACCGTTGATCTTGATGTTCGTCGGTGCCTCACAAAAACCTTCCCCTTTGGCGTCTTGTTCAGGGATCAACCGAGACGAATTGTCATCATGGCTGTCATGCATCAGCATCGCGACCCTGATTACTGGAAAACTAGATAAATTGCGAACCAGCGGTCGCTCCGTACGGCTCGCAAGCTCGCCGTCGGAGAACCGCAACGTTGGCATCGAGAAAAATGATTGCCGATGATATCACTAATGATACTATATTCATATGGCGACGGTTGAAGACATAGTGTTGGAGATGCGCCGCTACCCCAAAGGGGTAAGGTTTGCGGACTTGTGCCGTGCATGCGAGCACTATTTCGGGCAACCCAGGCAGAAAGGGACCAGCCATCGGATCTACAGGACCCCATGGCAGGGGGATCCACGTGTGAACATTCAAGATGACAAAGGGAAAGCCAAGGCTTACCAGGTCAGGCAAGTTATGAAGGCAATAGAGAGGTGGGAATATGAAAACCATTCCGCATGATCACTATACGTACCGCGTCACGTGGTCGGAAGAAGACAAAGAGTATGTCGGCCTTTGCGCAGAATTCCCGGGCTTGAGCTGGCTGGCATCAGCACCCGAAGCTGCGCTTCGGGGGGTTCGCTCTGTAGTGGCTGATGTTGTTGAGGATATGAATACACAACGAGAGCCAATACCAGAGCCGTTGGCCTGTCGGTCTTTCAGCGGGAAGTTCATGGTGCGCGTGCCGCCCAATGTGCATCGCGAACTCGCATTAGAGGCCGCGGAGGCCGGTGTCAGCTTGAACCGCTTGGCATCCGCCAAGTTGGCGCATGCATGACAGACCATGCCAACGGTGCCGTCTGACCGTACACGCTAAAGCGTGCCGGTCAACGGCACCGTTCGGGCAATAAAAAGGAGAAATGAAAATGATTAGTCACATACTTAAGTTTATCGCGGCATGTCTTGTGGTTGGTTCGGTGACTGCAATGGCGGGGCAGGATGAAAATGAAAAGATTGCAGTCTCAGGAGCCGAGAAATGGCTCGGGATCGTGGACTCAGGGAAATATGGCGAGAGCTGGAAAGAGGTCGCCGAATATTTCAGGAATGCAGTCAAACAGGAACAGTGGGAACAAACCTTGCAGGCGGTTCGGAAACCTCTGGGCAAATTGGTCTCAAGAAAGGTGAAATCCGCAACTTTCAAGACCGCGTTGCCGGGTGCACCCGATGGCCAATATGTTGTGATTGAATTCGTAACTTCCTTTGAAAACAAAAAATCAGCGATTGAGACGGTGACACCCATGCTGGATAAAGACGGGAAGTGGCGTGTATCGGGCTATTACATCAAATAAGACTGCAGTTGTAGGTCGGAAATGTAATAGGAATATTCTGGAAACCAGATTGCGGCTTTTCTTGGAAACTGGTATTTTAACCTTATGAAGCACATTATTAAATTTGGTTATTGAATGGGCGACGCTTCATCAGGTGGAGTTGCTGAAAGACTGGTCTCTAGCTAAAAATCAACAGTCTTTTGATCGAATTGCCCCATTATCATAAGCCCCCAACAACACAATGCTGGCTATCGTCGCTCCGCTCCTCAGCCAGATTGTGAACGTTGGCCATCAAAGAATTATTTGCGGACAGATATGAGAGTGATAGACTAAAAGGATGACAGTCAAAGAAATTGCGATTCACACAATAGAAGACCTCCCAGAGGAAGCCTCTTGGGCAGACATTCAAGAACGCATTAATTTTGTTGCCGGAATTCGCAAGGGACTTCGGGAGTTGGATGAAGGCAAGGGGATCCCCCACTACCGTGTTAGGGAGGATTTTGCTGAATGGCTCACGAACTAACTTGGTCGCCTGCTGCTCGCTTGGACTTGAAAGAGATTTTTGCCTACATCGCCGAAGACGATCCCAATGCAGGAAAGAAATTCATCCGAAGTCTATTCATGGCTGTTGAACGTCTTTCGGTGTTTCCGGAATTAGGTCGTGTCGTCCCAGAGTTCAATGACGCAACAATCAGAGAGATCATTCACAGGCCGTGTCGTGTTGTATACAGAATCAAAGCCGGACAAAATCTGGTTGAGATCGCTCGAGTTTGGCATGCCGCGCGAGGAATACCCCAATTATAAAAGGCCAACCACCGGCCGCACTGTACGCCTCGCCCTGACGGGCTCGTCGCCAGTGAGTGGCAGGAGAAGGACATGACATGATTCGTACCCATCTGCTTCTAGCTATCAGTCTCACGGCAATAGCCTGTGGATGTTCCACTCTGCATATCCTGAAATATCTTTGGCTATTTAAAATGGCACTGATCGAGCGCCAGCGCTGGCGGACGCCCACACGCGACGGGCAACCCCATGTATTCTACGGTTGCGAAACACTCCCCTCCCGCTTCGAATCAGCTTCGGGCGGAATTATCAAATGTCAGGATTTGGAAGCGGAATTCCCCAATACCACGGCCTCACCCAATCTCCTTTACCTCGTCAGTAGCGCGCTGCCGCCCCACCTTCCGGTTTTGATTCGCGCTGCAAAACGGGCAGGTTGTCCAATTGTTCTCAACCAGAACGGGGTGGCCTACCCCGCCTGGCACCCACATGGTTGGGACGCCGCGAATAAACCGCTTTCCCTTGCGTATCATGCCGCGGACTGGGTTTTCTATCAGAGTGATTTCTGTCGTGTCAGCGCTGAACGGTTTCTCGGGGCAAGACAAGGAAAGGGCGAAATTCTTTTCAACCCTGTAGACACGACCGTGTTCACCCCTAAACAGCCCCGTCCTTCCATCGGGTCGGTCATTCTGGTTTCCGGGAGCCATATGTTCCGTTACCGGCTGGAGTCCTCGATATTGGCTTTTGTCGAATTTCGTAAAGACCACCCGAAATCAAAAATGATCGTGGCAGGCCGTTATTGCTGGGGTCCGGACGAAGCTTCATGCAAGCAGGAAATCCGGGAACTCGCAATAAAAGCCGGGGTGGATGAGGCTATTGACTGGCGTGGCACCTACACTCAGACAGAAGCCCCCGCCCTCATGCAGGCAGCGGATATCCTCCTCCATCCCAAATACAATGACCCCTGCCCCCGTCTTGTGGTCGAAGCGATGGCGTGCGGCCTGCCAATTGTATTCTCGCATTCCGGTGGAGTCCCGGAATTGGTTGGACCAGATGCCGGCGTCGGTGTCCCCGCTCCGCAAAACTGGAATCAGGATCATCCGCCTCAAGCTGCTGAATTAGCCGTAGCCCTTAACCTCGTCGTCTCGCGCTACAGGGATATGTCCGCCGCCGCCCGGCAACGTGCCGTCTCCACATTGGATGTAAAAACCTGGCAACAGCATCACGCCATAATCTTTCAGAAGTGTATGAATCCCGCAAATTTATCAATTTCTAGCCGGCAGACAGCCTGATTATCTCGATGCTACCTTTGATCACAGTATTAATGCCTGTTCATAACGGTGCAGTCCATCTGGCAGAGGCGATGCACAGCATCCTCCGCCAGAGCCTGCGGGATTTCGAATTCTTGATCATTGATGATGCTTCAACCGATGATTCGGTCTCTATTATTGAGGAATTCAAAGACCCCCGGATACGCCTGATCCAAAGCCCTGAACGGCTGAAACTATCTGGCGCCCTCAACCTCGGGCTGGATCAGGCCCGTGGCCGTTACATCGCCCGCATGGATGCGGATGATATCAGCTTGCCAAAACGGCTCGAAATCCAAACCCGTTTTATGGAGCAAAATCCTGAGATCGGGATCTGCGGCTCATGGATCCGCTACTTTGGCTCCTCGACGCAAATTTTATGCCGCCCGACCCACCATCAGGAGATCCGTGCTTTTACCCTGATCGACACCCCTTTTGCCCACCCGACCGTGATGTTGCGACGGGATATGTTCGAGCACCATCATCTGCGTTTTAATGGAGAATTTTTCCCAACAGAAGATTTTGAACTCTGGACTCGTGTCCTGCGCCTGATGCCTGCGGCCAATCTCCCGCAGATTTTACTCCGTTACCGTATCCACAACCAGAGCCTGACGGGCGCCGATTGGACTAATATGGATGAACAGGCCATTCGCGTGGTCCAAACACAATTACAATCCCTGGGCATAACCCCAAGTTCTGAAGAATTGCGCTTCCACCGGCAATTAACCATGGGCCGACTTGAGATGACGGAAGCTGGACTGGATCAAGCTGAAAATTGGCTATCCCGTCTGCTCGAAGCCAATCAGTCCACTCACGCTTTTGACCAGTCCACGCTCGCAACTATCCTTGGCGAAGTCTGGCACCGCACCTGCATGCATTCCGCCAAACTTGGCTTCTGGGTAGCCAATCGCTACCAGCGGTCATTTCTTAGCGCCGACCAGAAACATCGGACACAACACACCTGTCTGATGCGGCTGGCCGCACTAAAGGCAAAAGTTTTATGAAGGTTCTGCATCTCAACACTTTTGATATCGAAGGCGGGGCGGCCCGGGCCGCCTGGAGGCTCCATCAGGGGCTGCGAGAACTGGGTACGGATTCACGTATGCTGGTGCAGACGAAGACCAGTGGCGATGAGACTGTTTGTGAGCGTGATACTGAACTTGCCCGCTGGTTGGGCAAATTCCGGCCTTACATGGAAATTGTTCCGCTTATTATGTATCGGAGCCGCCCATCAACACATTGGGCCACGGAATGGACTCCGACTCGAGTTATTCAACAAATCCTGGCCTTGAAACCGGATATCATTCATCTGCACTGGGTTTGCCGTGGATTCATGTCAATCACCGACATCGGCAAACTCCCCGCACCCGTCGTCTGGACGCTGCACGATTCCTGGGCCTTTACCGGCGGTTGCCATGTACCCGGAAGTTGCACCCTCTACAAGAAACAATGCGGAATGTGTCCCCAGCTTGCATCAACGCAAGCCGATGACTTGAGCCGCTGGGTTTGGACACAAAAGGCAAAACACTGGGCGCACACACCATTCACCATCGTAACCCCTAGTCACTGGCTCGCTGACTGCGCCCGGAACAGTTCGCTGTTAAAATCGTGCCGCACCGAAGTCATTCCTAACGGAATTGACACAACCATCTATCGCCCCGTTCCAAGGCACGAGGCACGTGCCGCTCTAGCCCTGCCACAAGACCGGAAACTCGTCTTGATTTCGGCCATGAATGCCACCCTCGACACCAACAAGGGGTTCCGCTATCTGGAAGCCGGCTTACAACAACTCGCCGCCGCCGGGTGGAAGGATAAAATAGAATTGCTGGTAGTGGGTCAGGCGGCCCCATCAACACCGGTTAATGCCGGAGTGCCCATCCGTTTTCTGGGGATTTTGAAAGACGAAGACGCCATGCGTCAGGTCTATTCTGCCGCCGATGTAACGGTGCTCAGTTCCATCCAGGAAAACCTGCCGAACTCCATCATGGAGTCCATGGCCTGCGGCACTCCCGTGGTAGCCTTCAACATTGGCGGGATCCCCCAACTGATCGATCATAATGTTAACGGCTACCTGGCAGCCCCCTTCGAGGCCTCCGATCTGGCCGCGGGAATTCAAATGGTTTTATCCGATGACGACAACCGGGCACGCTTATCAGCCATGGCGCTCAAGAAAATCATAACCACCTTCGACACCCGAATCATAACCCGCCAATATCAAGCCCTGTACGAAAAAGTCAGAATTCAGGGTCCAGAATTCAGAATTCAGAATTCAGAATTTAATGTGGGAGGGGCACTCCGTGCCGCGACAGGCTCACCGGGGTGTTCAACATGACGATTATCACCCATCCTCCCATCCTCAGCATCATCACCGTGGTCCGCAACGGCGTGGCCTCCATCAAAACCTGTATTGACAGCGTCGCTAAATATGTCGGTCCAGACATTGAGTATATCGTCATCGATGGGGGCTCATCCGACGGAACGATTGACATTATCAGCAAGCATGACAACGCCATCACCTTCTGGAGCAGCGAACCAGATGAAGGCATCTATGATGCCATGAACAAGGGGCTGAGACAGGCACACGGGCAATGGGTGCTGTTTCTTGGGTGTGATGACGAATTAGCGGTTTCACCCTCACAACTCATCCCTTGCTTAAAGTCAGCCCAAACAATTTATTACGGAAACGCCTACTGGCGTCACTCGGGCCGCACCCATGATGGCCCCTTTTCTGCAGTCAAATTGGCTCGGACTAATATTTGCCAGCAGGCCATCCTTTACCCCCGCTCGGTATTCTCTAAACATCCTTTCAATCTGCGCTACCGGCTTCAGAGCGATTGGGAACTGAATATGCGGTGTTTTACAGACCACGAGTACCGCTTTGAATATTTACCGCTGACCATCTCTGTTTATAACGACGCCACCGGAGCGAGCACCCTTTCCAGGGACCTGGCTTTGGAGGCCGACTATATCTCCCTGTTATGGCGCCATTTCCCCGGCCCCATCGCGGCCTGGTACTCCGCATTAGTCATTGGCGGGCGCATCCTTCGAAAGCTAAGAATGGGGTGCAAAATTCCCGCGGTGCAGGTAAAGTAAGCCCATTTCAAGGAATCAGACATGACGTATAACACCAAACTCGGCATCTGCATCCCGACCTTTAAACGGCCGGATCAGTTGCGTGCCTGCGTTCAGTCAATTATCCGGTCAGGCCGGGCGGACAACATCCCTGTTTTCATTACAGATGATTCCACCGATGAGACAAACGTCGAGGTCATCAGAGAACTGCTGGCTGACTATCCCCATATCATTCATGACCGCAATCCCGAGAATCTGGGTATTGACCGGAACATCCTCAAATCCGTAGACATCTGCACCTGCCAGTATGCCTGGATCATGGGAGAGGACGACCGCATGGTTCCTGAAGCCATCCCCACCGTTCTTGCGGTAATCCAGCAGGCAGACGCAGAATGGCCTTTTATTTATGCGAACTACTCCTCGGTAGATGAAACCCTTAAACTGGTGCTTAACGAAAAGTCTCTTCCCCTCAAACAGGATACGCCAAAAAAAGCCGCGGAGTTTTTTGAAACTGAAGCGTGGTCCATAGGCTTTATTGGGGCCTGCATTGTAAATCACCGCCTGTGGGAGACCACGCATCGGGAACTTTATCTCGGTACCTATTTCGCTCATGTGGGGATGATTCTTGAATATCTCAAGGGCCGCGAGTTTTACATGATCGCCCGCCCCCTCGTCCTCAACCGTTGCGGTACCGCCAGGATCTTCACTTGGAGTCATACGGCCTTTGAGGTCATGTATGGCTGGTCCCGGATGACCAAAGCCCTTGAACCGCTTTACGGGGCTGAAGCCTGTGATAACGCCAGCGAGTCCATGGATGAAGCCCATGGAACCGGCACCATGCTCTGGTACGGCTATCTGCGGGCAGACCACGCCTTTTCCCTGGCCGCCTATCACAAACATATCCGCCATGACCACCATGACCGCCTCCACAAGTTTGGAGCCTGGATCATTGCCATTACCCCTCCCCAGATATTCCAATCCGTGCGCTGGGTACTCACCCATTTCCGCCGGAAAACCTGCCGGAACATTTCCGGTTATGAACTAACCACTTAACAACCCGCATTTTTTTCAGTATCGTCTCCTGTCATGGACGACATTCTGAAAAAAACGCTGGTTATTATTCCGGCCTATAACGAGCAGGCAGCCCTTCCCGGGCTCATCGCCGAAGTCCGTACAGCAGCACCCGGAACCGATATTCTTGTGATCAACGACTGCTCCCTCGACCGGACGGCCAAAGTCGCCCGCGCCCAGGGCGTTCTGGTGCTTGATCTTCCCTGCAACCTCGGTGTCGGTGGCGCCGTTCAATCCGGGTTTCGTTATGCCTTTTCGCACGGTTACAGCTATATCATACGCTGTGATGGCGACGGGCAACATCCTCCCTCCGAAATCCCCAAACTGTTAGCCGCCATGCGCGTGGGCGATGTGGATCTTGTGATTGCCTCACGGTTCCTGGAAAACGACAAGGACTCCTATAAGAGCACCACCTTCCGATATGCAGGCATCCGGGGATTGGCCTTCGTCCTCTCACTCATCTGCCGGGCCCGTGTCACCGACCCGACCTCCGGCTTTCAGATGATGAACCGTCCCCTGATTTCCTATTTCTCGCGTTCTTATCCCCTCGATTATCCCGAACCCGAATCTCTGGCGTTGCTGCGCCGTCAGGGCTATCGGTTCCGCGAAGTGGGTGCCCGGTTCCGGCCCCGCATCACGGGAGTATCCTCCATCCACTCCATGGGCGCTTTTTACTATTTACTTAAGGTGGGATTGGCGCTACTGGTTGACCGCGCACGCACGGTCAACGTACGCTACGCCCGCCATAACGTCATTAAGGAGATGCCATGACCATTCAGCAGGTATTCATGATCCCCCTCAGTCTCGGGATGATTGGTTTGGGAATCCGCATGGTGACCCAAAAACAAAAACGATTCTTTCTCGGGCTGGCTTGGCTTACCATCGGCATTGGCTGTGCCGTTGCAGTGTACAACCCCTCTTTTCTAAAAGGCCAGGATTCAGCCTCGCTAGTGCTTAGAATGCGTATCGTACTGGGCTTCCTGAGCGCCCTTGTGTTGATGATCACGCTGGAGGCCGTGCGGCGTTTTGCCATGGAAGAGCGCTACGCCCTGCTATGGGTGTTTACCGGAGTGATTCTCTTCATATTCGCCCTTTACCCGGATGCGGTGGGTTGGCTGGCGGCTTTGACAGGAATGCAGTATGTCAGCGCCATCACCGTGGTGGTATTCGCGTTCCTCCTGCTGGTCGTGTTTGATTTCTCGCTGGCGTTGTCAGAACTCCGGGCTGACCAGCGCCGGGTCTGCCAGCACGCCGCCGAATTGGAACTCCGCATCACGGAACTTGAGCAGATAATCAGCCGCCTGAGCGGTTGATTTTCTGCGTTATCAGTTATTTGTTATTGGAAAATTCCCCGTCCATTAACCTTTAACAAATAACCTCTAACCCGATGCCGCAGGCTTCGCCATGCGACTGTAAATCGTCACAATCCCCCACCTGACCGCACGGTGCATCAGGCCTTGCACTGAATGCGAACCTGCATCTGCCAGCGCCGCATCAAGTTCCTCCTCAAACTGCTGCACGAATCCCGTCCCGCTCAACGACCCCGGATGCCAACGGAACCCGGCCAGGTGGCCATCCGGAACATGCACGCCGCCACCTTGCCTCCAAAGCCGCAGGATGAACTCATAGTCGAAGGCATAGCGCAGGTCTTCACGCAACGGGCCCGCCGCCTCAAAAGCCGTACGACGGAAAAACATCGCTGGCTGGGATATATAATTGATGCTTTGAATCATGAAACGGGACGAAAACGGGAAAAACAGTTCTTTAAACCGTGTAATGGGCTTCCGGATCTCAAGCCCCGCCTCATTCAATATCGGGCAATGTCCAAAGCACAGGGCCTTCCCCGGGTGAGCCTGCATCATCGCAGCGACCCGGGCCAACGCACCCGGACAGTAGCGGTCATCGGAATTCAGCCAGCCGATCACTTCACCCGTGGCAAGGCGCAGTCCTTTGTTAATCGCTGAGGCCGCACCATGATCAGGCTCGGAAATCAACTGCGTAATTCCAGTCCGGTATCGCTGCAGAATTTCCAGTGAATTATCCCGGCTTCCGCCATCAATGACAATATGCTCGACCTCCAACCCCGGTCCACTTTGTGAATGAACCGAGCGCACGCATTCCTCTATAAAACGCGCGCCGTTGTAATTGGGGGTGATGATTGAGATTTTCATGGCCTACTGCTCACTGCCTACTGCCCACTGGTAACTGGCTCAATACCGCCTGATACACCTTTTCCACCGGAATGCTTTCCATCGCCGCCCGCGCTTCGGCCGAATCACGGGCAATATCACGGGCGCGGGGCACCCCTTCTGCGCATAGCACCTGACTCCGAGCCCCCACTGGCGCTGTCTTGCCGGGATCGGTCAGGCCGAAAATCCCCACAACCCCCACCCCAAGACCGGCAGCCAGATGCATTCCACCGCTGTCATTGGCCACCACGACCCGGCACAGTCCCAGCAAACCGGCCAATTCATTCAGCGCCGTTTCACCGACCAAATTGATAGCACCAACGCCAATGCCTGCGGCCACCTCATCGCAAACCGGTTTATCGGCTTTGCCGCCCAGTACAAGGACACAACACCCCTGCTCCGCCACCAATTGACGGCCTACCGAAGCAAACCGATCGGCTGGCCAACGCTTGGCCGGTCCATGGGCCGCCCCTGGGAAAAAAGCAACGCAAGGCCGGTTATCTGGAACCAGCCCGCGCGCCCGCGCCCGGTCTTCTTCCGGCACAATCAAAAAAGGCGGCGACTCCAAGTTGTCAGGCGCAAGGTGCAACACCTCCGCAATTTCATGCGACTGATGGCCGGAGCGAGCTGACTCCGACAATTGAACCGACTCCGTCAGCAGCCAACGCCGCCCCTGCCCGGGAACGCCCCTGCGCCCCGGAATCCCCGCCAACCAGGGAATCCAGGCTGACCGGAAGGAATTCGGCAGAATATATGCAAAATCATAGCTTCCCGCCTTCACCAGACGAATGGTATCCAGCATTCCACCCAACCCTTTTCTCAGGGGAATGACCGCATCAATTCCAGGAAATAGAAACCAGATGGGCGCCACAGACGGCTTGGAGAGAATGGTTATGTGGGCATGGGGCAAGCGCCTGCGAAAAGCCGCCATGGCCGGCATGGCCAGTACGCAATCACCCAGCCAGCTCAAGCTCACTACCAGCAACCGTGGAGCCCCCGCACACGGCTTACTTGTAACAGATTCGGGCGATACAGGCATTGAAGTCCTCCGTTCCGGACAGAAGTTCGATGTCCACCCGCAGAAAATAGACCGGAAGATCGCATCGGTCAAGGCGGGGGAAACGGACCGCATCCTTCTCGGTGGTGATGAGGGCCTCAGCCCCGCTGTTCCGGGCGCTGTTGATGACCTCGATTATTTCCTGCTGGGTATAGCGATGGTGGTCGGCAAACTGAACACGGTGGCTCAGGCGTGCCCCGAGATGCTCCAACTCCCGTTCGAATCCACCCGGCACAGCAATCCCCGAAACGGCCGCCACGGTGAGTCCACGCAAAAAGGACAGCTCCTCCCGAACCGTGGTAAAAACATTCTTCAGGTAACGTGCGCGATGGGTGCATTCTATCATTTCCGCTTTCGTGTTAAGTTTGCGGATCTCAGATTTTAATTCGCTGTTATCACTGCCATCGCACTTGGTGATAAAAATGTAATGGGCCTTCGCCAGATTCTTGACATCCTCCCGCAGCAAGCCACGTGGCAACATATACCCGTTGGCAAAGGGATTCCGGCTGTCCACCAGCACGATCTCCACATGATGTCGTAACGAGAGATACTGGAATCCATCATCAAGAATCAACGTATCGCAGCCCAGCCGGCTGATGGCATACCGCCCGCTTTTGACGCGGTCTTTATCCACCAGAACAGCCACATCCGCAAGATTGGATGCCAACATATAGGGTTCGTCACCCCCATAGGCCGAATCCAAAAGAAGTTTTTTCCCGTCTGAAACGATCCGGGGCGGTGTACTTGCGGTACGCATAAGCAGCTTGTTCACCAGCCGAGTCACAATGGGGGCTTCCTTTTTTTTGTAACCCCGGCTCAGAATCGCCACCTTGCGGCCCCGCTTTTGAAGGGTTCGCGCAAACACCTCCACCACAGGCGTCTTCCCCGTCCCACCCACCGTCACATTGCCGATACTGATAACCTGACAGCCGAGAGTGTGGTGCCTGAATATTCCCTGGTCATAAAGGAAATGACGCAGGCGAACAATGCCCTTAAACCCATAAGAGGCCTGCCGGAGAAAACCGAGAAGCAGGAGAACACGCCAATCCTTGATCCGCGATGTATCCTTTCGCTGGATCAAATCCACTAAGAAAGTCTCTAAATTTTCCAGCCTGTTCGATTTCACTTGGTCTCCACAAAAAACAGCGGGGTATGATGCCATTGACCGCCGACATGAGTCAAGCGAGAGCGAAAAAACATCCAGAGTGCAGCATTGACTTCAAATCCACTTTCAGGCTTTTATTCCCGTATGCGGCGCATTTTATCATTTCATTTGGTGGCCTTGCTCTGGGTTTTGACTGCTTTGGGTGAAAGCGACACCAATTATCTGGCAGGATTTAACTGGCCCATTGGCGAAAAAATCACCTACCGCATCTATTGGGGTTTCATTCCTGTTGGCACCGCCACCAGTTGCACGGAATGGACGGAATTCGAAGGACAGAAATTGCTGGCGATCAGGTTGCGGACCGTTTCAAACAAGGTCGTCGAGAAATTATACCCCGTCGACGACACCATCGAAAGCCTCGTCTCCCCGGATACTTTCCTGCCCGTCCGGTTCTCCAAAGACATGAGTGAGGGGACGCATAAATACAAGGAAGTGACCCTGTTTGACCGGACCAACCTGGTAGCCCACTGGGAATCCAAACTCACCGGCAAGAAACGGCAATTCATCATTGAGCCTGCCACAATGGATATTCCCTCTCTAATGTATTACCTGCGGACTAAACCTTTTTCAGTGGGAACACAGGAACATTTCCGCGTTCAGGCTGATGAAAAAATTTATGACCTCTGGCTGAACATCCAAAAGAAAGAGAAAGTCGACACCCCAAACCATGGCAAAATTGACTGCATCAAGGTGGAGCCGGAGGCGGCCTTTAACGGACTCTTTGTCCGCAAAGGGAAACTCTGGGTATGGGTATCCGACGACCAGCGCCGTCTTGCCTCCCGGATTGAGGCCAGCATTCCTTTTGCCAACGTCAGCGCGGTTATCATTCAGGTCGAAGGACCAGGCGCCGACTTTTGGGTTAAATCAAAAGGGACTGGCAAATAAGGACTAACATACCAGACATTACCAGAAATATTTTTATGTGCCGCGCAAAACTTTGTGGCTTTTATCGGTAAATACGTCTAAACTTCCGTCGTTATGAATATTTCGATTCCAAAAATCATACAGGGCGGGATGGGTACCGGGGTTTCAAACTGGCGTCTGGCGCAGGCCGTCTCACGGCTAGGGCAACTCGGAGTCGTATCAGGCACAGGGCTTGATCACATTCTCGTCCGCCGGCTTCAAGACGGGGACCCCGAAGGGCATATCCGGCGCGCGTTGAATCATTTTCCGTTCCAGAAAATTGTTCAGAATATCCTGAATAATTATTTCATTCCCAACGGGAAAGCCCCTGATGCCCCCTATCGCAACTTCGGGCCCCACGCCGTGTCCGGCAAACGGGAACCCCAGGAGCTTTGCATCGCCGCCAACTTCGTGGAAGTTTTCCTCGCCCGCGAAGGTCACACGAATCCAGTGGGAATCAATTATCTCGAAAAAATCCAGCTACCCCATCTGCCATCCATCTACGGAGCAATGCTGGCAGGCGTCGGCGTTGTCATCATGGGCGCGGGCATCCCGCTAGAAATTCCGGGAATATTAGACGTTCTTGTCAATCACGAGGCCGTCTCCTATCCCATCCACATTACCACGCAGAAGGCCGGGGGCGAGGTCATCCGGCTGGAGTTTAATCCGAATGATTTCCATGATGACACGACGACTCCCCTGGCCGCATTGCACCGACCGGCATTTCTGCCCATTGTGTCCTCTGACACGCTGGCCACCATGCTGCTTCGGCGCGCCACTGGCAGCATTCAGGGCTTCGTTATTGAGGGCCCCATGGCAGGCGGTCATAATGCCCCACCCCGCGGCAAACTGCAGTTATCCGCGCAGGGCGAACCGATTTACGGTCCCCGCGATGTCGTTGATCTCGCGGCCTTCCGTGCGATGAACGTGCCATTCTGGCTTGCTGGAACCTATGGTTCTGCCCAAAAACTTGCCGCCGCCCTGGCCGAAGGAGCCTCGGGAATTCAAGTGGGAACCGCCTTTGCGTTATGCGTAGAATCGGGCTTTACCCCGGAATTACGGCATGCCTTGATCCAAAAGGCGCTGGATGGCAAAGCCGAAGTTTTCACTGACCCCCTCGCCTCACCGACCGGCTTCCCTTTTAAAGTGGCTAAACTGGAAGGAACGCTTTCAGAACCAGAAATTTATAACCAGCGCCGCCGGGGCTGCGATCTGGGATTCCTGCGCGAAATGTATCGCAAGGAGGACGGGACCATCGGCTACCGTTGCCCGGCGGAAAACGTTGCCGCCTATGTTGCCAAGGGTGGAAAAATCGAGGATACGGTAAACCGGAAATGCCTCTGCAACTCTCTGGTTTCTAATGTCGGCTACCCTCAGCATTTCAAGGGTGGCGGTCAGGAATTACCCCTTCTGACCCTGGGTGATGACTACGTCAACATTGGCCAATTCTGTAAACCCGGGAGTCTTGATTTTACGGCCGCCGATGTGATCCGCACCATCCTCGGTTAGGATGAAACCCACCGTCTCTTTCAAAACACTCGGGTGCCGGCTCAATCAGGCGGAAACGGCGGCTATCACCGCATGTTTTACCATGGCCGGCTACGACACCCTCCCGTTTGGCACTCCGTGCGATATCACCATCATTCACGGTTGCGCGATTACCGGCAAGGCGGAACACAGCTCGCTTTACGCAGCCCGACAGGCTAAACGCATTCATCCAGACACCCTGGTGATTCTCGCCGGGTGCCCCGCAGAAACTCTGAAAGAAACTTTCCCTGGCAACACAAGTGTGGATCTAACCATCGGTCAAACGAAAAAGTTTTATATCCCCGAAATGCTGCATCGGCTTCATCCCGAACGCTATCCCGCCCCACCGGCTTCGCACCCCGCCCAGCCGATTCCGCAATTCGACACCCAGCGCGCACTGATCAAGGTGCAGGACGGCTGCGACTTCCATTGCGCCTATTGTATTGTCCCTTCCGCGCGTGGCAGCCCAATCAGTCGACCGCTATCGGAAATTCAGGAGGAAATCAAACGCGTTGTCGACGCCGGTTTCAGCGAGATCATCCTGACGGGCGCCAATTTAGGCCGCTATCAGGATGGCGCCTGTCATCTGGTCGATCTCATTCAGAATATTGAAGCGATTCCCGCTCTGAAGCGCATCCGGCTCAGCTCCATTGAAATCACAACCACGGAACGGTCCATCATTGATCACATGGCGACCTCGCCCAAACTCTGCCACTTCCTGCATATCCCGCTCCAAAGTGGAGATGACCAGATTCTTGCAGCCATGGGCCGCCGCTATGATTCAGCCACCTATCGCGCGACCATTGACTATGCGGTCAACCGGATCCCGGATCTAGGACTTGGTACCGATATTATTGTCGGGTTCCCGGGCGAGGCTGAGCAGGCGTTTAATAATACCGTGGCCCTGGTAAGTGCCCTGCCATTCAGTAATCTTCACATCTTTCCCTACAGTCGGCGCTCGGGGACCCGGGCCGATACCATGGCCGGGCAAATTCCGGAATCCAAGAAGAAGGAGCGTTTGCAGGCCCTGACCCTGATCGGTGAAACCAAACGCGCGATTTACGCCGAAAGTTTCATTGGCAAAGAGGTCGAGGTGTTAATTGAGCGGATCGAGGCAGCCGGGAACGCACATGGTTGGACCGGTCAATATATTCAAGCCCACCTGAGTGGCTCAGGCTTTCAGCCGCGCCAGATTGTCACCGCCTGCGTTACCAGTGCCACAGCCGGTTCAATCGAGGCCACCGTCAAGTCTTGTGACGATAGGTGATGCGACCTTTGGTCAGATCGTAAGGAGAAATTTCGACGGTAACCTTGTCGCCGGAGGTGATTCGGATGAAATGCTTGCGCATTTTACCGGAGATATGAGCCAGGATTTCGTGCCCGTTCTCAAGTTTTACCCGATACATGGTCGCGGGTAAAACCTTGGTCACGACTCCATCAACGCGGATCATATCATCTTTTGCTTCTTCGGCCATAGTCTCTCCTGAAATATCCCCAATTAAGTCAGCAGAATAACTATCATGCCACACCCTCCTTGTCAATGTTGGCAAAATATCTGATTGAACCCAGCCCTCCTTGGTGATACGTTTTGCCACTCATTCCGGAGCCAGTAAAGGTCTCACAGTCAGGAGTATTCTCGTGTATTTGAAATCCATTCATATGGTCGGGTTCAAGAGTTTTGCGAATCCGACGACATTAAATTTTGAGCCTGGCATGACCGCCATTGTCGGCCCCAATGGGTGCGGCAAAAGCAATGTATCTGATGCCGTACGCTGGGTGCTGGGCGAAACCAGCGCCAAGGCCCTCCGTGGCTCCAAAATGGAGGACGTCATCTTTAACGGCACTGACACCCGCAAACCGGTAGGCATGGCGGAGGTCAGCATCACCTTCACGGATTGCGAACAGATCCTAGGCACCGATTACCATGAAGTCACAGTGACCCGCCGCGTCTTCCGTTCGGGCGAAGGCCAGTATTTCATGAACAAAACAGCCTGCCGGCTGAAAGATATTCAGCGGCTCTTCATGGATACCGGCATTGGCACCTCCTCCTACTCCCTGATGGAACAGGGCAGGATTGATCAGGTCTTGAGTTCCCGGCCCGAGGATCGCCGTGAAATTTTCGAGGAGGCCAGCGGCATCACCCGCTTTAAGGCTGATAAAAAGGAAGCCCTGCGAAAATTGGAGCAAACCGAAGCCAACCTGCTTCGGCTGGATGACGTGGTGCGCGAAGTGAAGCGTCAGATCGGCTCGCTTCAACGCCAGGCCGGCAAAGCGCGCCGCTACAAGGAATTGCGGGACCAGCTGCGCATGTTCGATGTTTTCTGGACTGCCCGGAAACTGGAGAAGATGGACGGCGATCTCCAGATGCTCGACACGACCATTTCTGAGCTAGGCCGTAATATCCAGGCATTGCATGAGACCCTTCAGCAGGGCGAGGCACGCGGAACGGAGTCGCGCAACGCCATCATGGAAATCGAGCAGCTGATCGGCGAGACCACCGAGGAACGGGCCACCGCTCAAACCCGGCTTGAACACAACAACGACCTGATCCGCATCAATCGCGACCGTATTGAGGAGCTCCGTAATCTGGCGGAACGCGACCGGCGCGACAGCGTTCTCGCCGCCTCCCAGGCGGAACAGCAACGACTGACGCTGGCAGCGCTGCAGGAAAGCCTCCTGACCACGATTCAGGAGCGAAATGAATCCGAGGGGGAATGGAACAGGAAAAATGCGGACCTGTCCAGCCACGAGAGTCAGGTTGAAAATGCCCGCAAGGAAATCCAAGCCCTGCGCTCCAATGCCATGACTCTGGATCATACCCTCTCACAGCTACAAAACCAGTTGAGCCAGCTCGAAGCGAAGCAGCAGGCCACCATCGTTCAGCGCGAGCGCATGGCGGCGGAACATTCCCACATCGAGCGGGGTGCCGCCGAAACCGAATCCCAGCTTGGGCAAATCGCGGAGCACCTCGGCTCCCTGCAACAGGAACAGGAAACCCGGGAAGGCCGCCTCGAATCACTTCTATCCATCCGGCACGAAAAAAGCACCGGAATGGAAGCGCTCCGTAAAGAGTGCAGCGAGATTCAGGGGCAATTGGCCGTCAAGAAAGCTCAAATCGAGATTCTGGAGGCCGATGAACAGTCCGCCAAGGATTTCCCCGAAGGGGCCCGCCTGGTCATGGATGCCTCCAATCCCCTCGGCATCAATGCCAAAGCCGTACTCGGCGCACTGGCCAGCCACATTCAAACGGAACCGGAATATCGCACCGCCCTGGAATCAATCCTCCGTGCCTGGCTCGATGCCGTGGTCATTGCCGATGCGCCGGATGCGTTGGCCATCCTTAAGGAACTGCAAACGCGCAAGGCGGGCGCCATCCGTCTGTTGGCTGCAAATGCCAACGCAAACGTTACCTCCGTGATTCCGCCCCCCCAGGACGCACGCCGCTTATTCGACGTGATCACCTGCACGCCTTTTGCCAGACCGGCCGTAGCGCGCTTCCTGGCGAATATCTTCGTCGTGGATTCGACCGAAGCCATCCCTTCCGAGATTCCGGAAGGCAGTGCGGTCGTCACCCTTGGCGGTGTGGTCGCCAGGGCCGACGGGGCCTTTGAATACTGGGCCACCGATGCGCGTGCCAGTAACCCTCTCACCCGGCGACACCAGTTAACCGATCTCCATCAAGGGCTCGAAGGCCTTGATGAAGGGCTCTCCCGCCGAAATCATGCGGTCGCCACGCTGGCCGCCGAATTGACGGACCTGAACCGCCACATCGAGGAAGCCACCACCCAGCTCACCGCTCAGCGTCGTGCCGTGGCCCTCAAGGAAGGCGAATTCCAGGTTGTCTCCAATGATGCCCGTCAATCCCGGCAGAAGCTGGAAGTCATGGCGTTTGAACTGAACAAACTCCGCGAACTGTCCGGAAATGACGAGGCTCGTCAGAACCTGAGCAGCCAGATGGCCGAAGGCCGTGCCCGAC
Source organism: bacterium (assembly GCA_037141135.1). Taxonomy (GTDB): domain Bacteria; phylum Verrucomicrobiota; class Kiritimatiellia; order CAIKKV01; family CAITUY01; genus JAABPW01. The sequence goes on from JBAXDB010000023.1 coordinate 18,958, forward strand.
AGGCTGAAATGCTCCGGCGTCTGGAAGAACTCACCCACCTGTTGCAGGACTTGGAAGGCCAACGCACTTCCCTGCAGGCGGCCGCCACCGAGGCGCGCGTCCGGTTCTCCGAGGCACGCCAGAAGGCCGAGCACATGGAATCGCAACTGGCCCCGATCCATCATCGGCTCGTGGAACTTGATGCGGTTGTCAAGTCACGGTCGGAAGGGCTCGTCCAATACGAAAAAACCATCGCACAACTCACCCATGCCACCGCGGAGGCGGAAAGCCAGCTCTCAACCCTGCAAACTAATGCGTCGGCACTGGCCGAAAAACTGGAGTTGATCAAACGCCAGCGTACCGACAAGGTCAAGGAACTCTCTGTTCTTGAGGCCGAACTTGCGGCAAAGCGGGATCAGATGGACAAGGTCCGTGATCAACGCTCCAAGCTGGAGGTCAACAATGCCGAGCATAAGATGCGGCGGCAGAACCTCGTGGATCGCGTCACCTCGGAATGGACCCTGACACTGGACGATGTGATGAACGCGCCAGAGCCTCAATTGGATGGCGAGGCCCAGCCGGTTGCTGAAAAGCCGGCTTACGAACAAATCATCGCAGATATTCGCACCAAAATCGAAGCCATGGGCCCGGTCAATCTGGTGGCGATTGAAGAATACCAGGAACACGAAGAACGCTACGCGTTTCTGACCGGTCAGCAACAGGATCTGATCAACGCCAAAGATCAGCTCATGGAAATGATCAAAAAAATCAATCTGACCACCTCGGAACTTTTTGCGACCACCTTCGCGAAGATCAATGAGAATTTCCAAGTCATGTACGAACGTCTTTTCAATGGCGGCTCGGCCAAGCTGGTCATGGTGACGGAAGACGATATCCTGGAAAGCGGAATTGATATCATCGCCAGGCCCCCGGGGAAACGCCTCCAAAGCGTTTCACTTCTGTCAGGTGGCGAGCGCACCATGACGGCGGTAGCCCTGCTGTTCTCCATTTACCTGATCAAGCCGAGCCCGTTCTGTCTGCTGGACGAACTTGATGCCGCCTTGGATGAATCGAATATCGGCCGCTTTGTGAACGTCCTCGCCGATTTCCTCAAAATGTCCCAGTTTATCGTAATCACGCACAATCGGCGCACCATTGCCGCCGCCAGCGTGATCTATGGCGTCACCATGCAGGAATCCGGAATCTCCCGCACGGTGTCCATGAAGTTCACTGAATACGAACAGAGCAAGGAAATGCAGACTAATAGCAAAAGAACCGTGATCCCGGTGAAGTAGCCGCCGCCCTCTTATATGATGAACACCCTTCCCGAAATCGCCCCGGCCGTTTTGCTCGAGACCGTTGTTCTGGCGGCCCGCACGGCCGGGAATCACGCTAACCATAACCGGCACCGCAAGGCGGATTCGATTATGGTTGCGGCGCATGATGTTAAGCTAAAGCTTGATGTGGAATGCCAGGAAATCATCTGGAGCCTCATCCGCAGTCGTTTTCCCACCCACGCCATCCTGGCCGAGGAAAGTGCCGACAAGGGACAGCCGGCTGATGATCCGCATCAATCCCCGTACACCTGGATCATTGATCCCATTGACGGAACTGTGAATTTCACGCACGGCCTGCCTTGGTGGTGTTGTTCGGTGGCCGTGAATTATCAAGGTAAAACGGTGGCAGCAACGGTTTATGCCCCCGCAACCAATGAGCTGTTTACCGCCGCACGCGGCGGAACGGCCTGCTGCAACGGAGCTCCTATTACCGTATCCGGCGTCAAGACACTCAAGGAATCCATGGTGCTTACCGGACTGGACCAGAAAGGCACAGAAAAATATAAGCGCTTGAGTCGTTTTCAGGCCATATCCGACGCGGCTCAAAAGGCACGCGTCATCGGAGCCGCCGCCCTGGACATGTGCCGCGTTGCGGCAGGCCAATCAGAGGGCTATTTTGAATCCGGCATTTACACCTGGGATGTTGCCGCCGCCGGCTTGATCGTGGAACTTGCGGGTGGCCGGGTGGAAATTCTTGACGAACCTTCCCCTCATCGGCTCATCTACATGGCCACCAACGGCTATATCCACGACGAATTAAAGACCCTGCTTTTTCCTTTTCCATCATTATAGATCTGGTACTCTTCAGGCATGAAGACGCCTGTTGAATACGCCCTCAGTCGTCGGGAATTTCTTGGGTCATTGGGAGCAACTGCCGCCTGCATGTGGTGCTGCAGCGATGGATTCGCAGCCGGGCAGTCAGGGACGGCAGATTCCCCTGAGGCGCGGTTCTATAAGCCGATGGCCGATGGAAGCGTCCAATGCGAACTCTGCCCGCGCGGATGCCAAGTTCCGGATGGAATGCGGGGTTATTGCGGGGTCAGGGAGAACCGCGGCGGAAAATATTATACACTCGTATACGGACGACCTAGCGCCTCCAATCTTGACCCGATTGAAAAAAAACCGTTTTTTCATGTTTATCCCGGAACCAAGGCTTTTTCCATTGCCACAGTCGGGTGCAACCTCCACTGCAAATTCTGCCAGAACTTTGATATTTCACAGGCCCCGCCCGAAGACCTCCCACCTACCTACTACAGCCCGGATGACATCGCCGAAATGGCCGTGCAACGGAAGGCCAAGACGCTCGCCTTTACCTATAATGAACCCACCATCTTCTATGAGTACATGCATGACTGCGCACAAGCGGCTAAAAAACGAAATGTGGAGTCCATCATCATCAGTAACGGCTTCATCCGTGACGCTCCTCAGAGAACGCTTTTTCCACTGGTGAAGGCCATCAAAATTGATCTCAAGGCTTTCAACCAGTCTTTTTACAGCGACATTTGCAACGGCATACTCCAACCGGTTCTCGATACCCTCAAACGGTTGTCCGGATCAGGCGTCTGGTATGAGATCGTGAACCTGATGATCCCGACCTTGAATGACAACCAGCAGGACCTCCAGCGAATGTCGGCATGGATCGTCAAGGAACTCGGCCCTGATGTTCCTATCCACTTCACCCGTTACACCCCGCTGTACCGGCTCAGGAACCTCCCGCCCACCCCAACCGAAACGCTGCTTCGCGCGCGTGAGACGGCACTCAAAGAAGGGTGTCACTTTGTGTATTGCGGGAATCAGCCGGGCATCGACGGTGAAAACACGATCTGCCCCGACTGCAAGAAAACCGTGATCAGGCGTTATGGACACCGGATTCTTGAAAACCTACTTTCCTCCGGGAAATGCAGTTTCTGCAGCCGGGTCATCCCCGGCGTCTGGGCGTAAGGATGGCAAAAAGCATCAGGCTGCCGCCAAAAACTATCGCCAAGAGATGGCATGTCATTCCCAGTCCGAGTACCGGCATCAGGAGTACCCCCACCAGCAAACCGCCCAGTGCTGAACCCCAATAATCTGCGAGCCAGACCCGACCAGCCGCTATCCCTGCGGGCGCACCAGCCAGAATATACAGGCGGCTGACGGCGACAAACTGCATTGCCACCACGGCGCCGGTTGCCAGGGTCAGCCCATAGAGCAGCCACTCGGAACTCTCTGCTATCATCAGGCAAAACGGCATCATACCGGCCAACACCACCATCATAAGCAGGCACAACACGACCACCCGCCAGGCCAAATCATGCACAGCCATTTCAACACTCCGGATCTGCCACGCACCCACCACGGCCCCCAGCATGAACAGCCCGACCATGAACCCCATCCGGCTGTAGACATAGCCATGTATTCCTTGAAAAGCATAGAGGAGAATGATTTCCAAAGCCACCCCGCCAAAGCCGGTCACCGCCATCGCCTGCCACAATGCCAGACGAGGCAGACAGGCAGACTGCTTTCTCCGGCCGATAAGGGCCGCCACCACCAGCATGACGCCCAGTCCGCCCATTCCCCCCAACACCCCGCCCGCCGGCCACACGGTCAGCCGGCGGAACAGTGGTTCAAGCAGCGACTGGCTGTACCGGCTCCACAGAATCAGTGTGTAGTAACAAGACACGGGCCGACTAAGGGTGTTTTCCGGTGCCGCCCATTTTCTCAAACGTTGTTCTGTGAACACAATTTTATCCGGAGCCAACTCATCGGCATCCAGAAAATATTCCGGACGGAAGGTACTCCTCAATACTGGAGCGGCGGTGCTGCGGCGATACAATTCGTTACGATCCAATGATAATGGCCCTCCCCTGCCGGAAGCGAAAAAGTGGAGTGGAGAACCGGCCGTGACATGCACCACCGGAAACTCGGCCTGCATGGTCCGATAAATGGATCCCGCCATCAGGGAGGCATCTTTCTCCAGACGCTCGGAGGCTTCAATCGAGGTATGCATAAAGCCGCCAGGACTGATAATTCGGCTGATATTGCGATAAAACTCACGGGTATAGAAGCGGTTCACCCCGCCCGTCACGGGCTCGGGCGTATGGACAAGCACGATATCGAAATCCTCACGGCAACGCTTCACAAACCGGGGCCCATCCTCACAAACCCGCCTCAACCTCGGATCACGTTCCAAGGGATCGTACAGGGCCGGTGTGGTGCGCCGGATCATGTCTTCAATGGCGGGATCCCGCTCCACCCAAACTATTTCGGTAACAGGATACTTGAGCAAGTACGGCAACTCCCCTGCGGGGTTCCCCCCCAGAAGCAGAATGCGCCGGGCATCCGGTTTTTGCGCCATGACGAAGTTGACCTCCCGCTCACAGGTGATGGCATCAGGAAATGAAAACATCACCGCTCCATCCCCATAAACCGAAAACAGTCCACCGGATTCAACCATCACGAGATTCTGAAAACGGGTATCCCGCCCATTTTTAAGGATCACCGCGGGACGCCCATCCCGACCGTCATGCGTGACCCCAAGTGACGCCCAGCACCGCTCCATGCTGCGCTCCTCCACTATTTTCCCAAGGGGAGACGCTAGCGCCAAAACGAGCAACCCGCCGGCCGTGACAACCAGCAGTCGCCGGCCCCAGACCCGCTTCACAATGCACGCGGCACCGGCGAATCCAACCGCAGAGGTGAACATCGCGATCTGGACAAGGCAGAAGGCCCCGATAAGCCAGAAGGAAAACAATGCACCGGCAACAAAACTGCCCAGCGCCTCGATCGCATAGACGCCACTCACCGCCCGTTCAAATCCACGTCGTGAAAGCGCTTCACAGCCGAGCGGAAATACCATGCCGGCAGGAATACAAATCGGCAGGAATACCAGAAAGGAGGCCCAAAATATTTTCCACAACGCCACGTATTCACCCGGCGGTCTAATCCAGCCTGCGCAGAACCGGAGGGCCAGCAGCACAACCGGGAGAATGACGGCAAGCCAGAGGAAAATGGGAACCATTCCGCCTGGCTTGAAATGACCTGACGACACCACCCGCGCACCTGCCCCGACCAGAACCAACCACAGGGAGAACACAACCCCGATGGTCAGTTCATTCCCCAGGCATACCACCGCTAACTCACGCGTCACCAGCATCTGCGCCAGTAACGTGTACACCCCCAGGCAGAACATGGAGAGCAGGAGACTCATTTCTCTGATAATACAACACTTTCGAATACCTTGAACCTGGCTCCTTCACGCCAGGCATCGGGAGAAAGGCCCGCCTTCATACTGAGCGACGACAGCGTTTCTTCCACCGTCCACCCCTGCTCGGTCGCCACTTCAGGCAGATAGACCGCCCGATACCGGCCCTTCTCAAGAATGATCCCCTGCTGTCCAATCTTGAAGTCGGCAATGGCGGGAATATCACGGATCGGGCTCAAAACAGAAACATCGACCTCAATACGTGATAATTCCCCCGTTTGAACGGGACTAAACCGGGGATCCCGCAAGGCCGCATTGACCGCATTATTGTGGACCGAGCGGTACAAGGCCTCCTCAGGAGCCAGAGAACCGATGCATCCCCTGAGATTCCCGTGAATTTTAAGCGTTACAAAAGTAGCCATCTCTTTTTTCAACAGCGGCGTAATCTCATACTTACTGAGGTCAAACTCCCCCTGCCGGCCATTGACGCACCATTTCAGAGTGTCGTTTGCAATGGCGAATAACGTCTTTTTTTCACCCTCTGTCAATCCCGGTGTCCAACTCCCGCTACGATGTTCTTTCACGATATGACCCTCCTTGACCCCGGCCTGTTTCTGACTGGTACCCGCAGCGACCGTGTGGCCGGAGAAAAACCCGATCGCCGCATAAGAAACTGAGTTGTCATAGTGTCCCGTCACTTCACCCGAAGTCGCCAAATCCAATACCTGCCCCGTTAGTCGCCGTCCGCTCCCCTGTAAAGTCTCGATCAGGATTTTGATGGGCATCTCGCCACAAATCGTATCATGGGTGGCGGCGCAATAGTTGGAAAACCCGTCTCGATCCAAGGCCGCAACCCGGCCACTGGCCTGATCCAAGCATTCATGCAGGCGCTCCGGCACTTTATCTAAAAACGGTTCAAACCCATAGTCGGGTCCATAATGAGTGAAATCGGACGAGGCAATCAGGAGTGTGTTGCTGCCGAAATAGGGAACCAGGGCCTCGCTTGCAGACTTCACGTCAACCTGTCCCTCCGCGCCACATATCAATGGAACCAACCGGAACGAGCGAAGCGTCTTTTGAAGGAAAGGAAGCTGCACCTCAATGGCATGTTCTTTGCCCCCTGCTGAGGGCTCAGTGACAAACCCCTTTTTAAAGCGCAAAGCGTCACATACTTCCCGATCTATCGGCACCAAACCCAGCGGAGTTGAGTAGTCAGTTAATGCCGGATCCGGCAGAGAAACCCCGGCGACATTGGCACGATGGGAGGGACAGAGAATAATCACCCGGTCATACTGTCCGCTGGAAAGTAAGGTGTATACACTGGCCGCGCAGGAACCGGAAAAGATATAGCCGGCGTGAGGTGCAACGGCAGCAACCAGCATTCCGGTTGTAACGGGTCTCGACGCCTGGGACAGCAACCGTTCCACCTGCCGGTCCAGGGCAAATGGCAACCGCTCATAGAACGCACCTGCCACCGCCGGCGGCCGCACATTGGCGGCATGACAGCCAGTCACCGCCAGAATAAGCAGGCCAAGCCACTGAAATCGAAGGAACCGAACCATCGCTGTCCCACCTCCTCAGGAATGAATCTTCTCCAATTGGCGGATACCGTCCGCAATGTATTGGTAGGCGGAGATCAAAGTAAACCCGGCAGCTGCCCAGAGGACCCAGGGAAATCCGGCCACGGGCGCCTGGGCAAGAACCCATAGTATCAGGCCCATTTGAAAAAAGGTGGCTATCTTTCCGGCAATGCGGGGTTTGACCTCTGTATGGCCCACAGCAACATGAATGACTAAGGACCCGATGACCAGAACGGCATCGCGACTAATTACCAGAAATACATACCACAGCGGCAGGTGCGGGTTGAAGCATTGCTGTCCCCATGAGCCGGTCAGAAGAAGAAGCGATGAGATGAGGAGCGTCTTATCTGCCAGCGGATCCAGCAACGTACCCAGTTTCGTGACCTCATTGCGGGAACGGGCGAAATAACCATCCAACGCATCTGTCAGACAGGTGATGACATAAATCATGAGGGCGGCCCAGCGGAACATTTCGTCAGGATTCTGCTCGTTAACACTCTTTATGTAGTAGAGTGTCAATAAAATGTAGATTGGAATAAAAAGAAAACGCCCGATAGTGATACGGTTTGCAAGCGTAAGGTTAGCTGTCAAAAGATATCTCATGCAGCCATAATAGGTTTATCTCCGCCATTTTTCAACCCTAGGCTTAGTGAATCAGTAAGTTTTACGGCAAAGGGTGGTAGACAGACAAAAGT
>JBAXDB010000024.1:0-26350 GCA_037141135.1 bacterium
ACTGCCCACTGCCCACTGTCGACTGCCCACTGCCTACTGTCGACTGCCCACTGTCGACTGCCCACTGCCCACTGTCGACTGCCCACTGCCTGCTGGCTTCTTGGAGTTCATACGAGAAGAATGGGGGCGGTGTTTCGCCGACCTGTTCACTGGTTTTATCCCAATGGATGCTGTCCTTGTGAAGTCTGCATGGTGTGCCTGTTTTTAATCGGCCGAGCGTGAAGCCAATTTTCTCAAGGGATTTGCTGAGTTGAGGAGCGGCGGCCTCGCCTTTGCGTCCTCCCGGGAAAGATGTTTTCCCGATATGAATCATGCCTCTAAGGAAGGTTCCCGTCGTTAATATAACAGTTTTGCCTGCGATCTGGCTGCCATCGGACAGGATTACGCCGGAAAGTGTCCCATTCTTGATCCAAACGTCATCAACCTGTCCTTCTATTACGGTCAGTTGTGGGGTCATTTCCACCACTCGCCGCATCCGGGAGGAGTAGGCGTATTTATCGCATTGGGTTCGGAAAGCCTGAACCGCGAGTCCTTTTTTGGTGTTGAGCGTCCGGAACTGGATACCGGTATAATCACTATTTTTACCCATCTCGCCGCCGAGGGCGTCAAGTTCGCAGACGATGTGGGATTTGGCGATGCCGCCAATGGAGGGGTTGCATGACATTCTGGCGATCGCCAGTCTATCCATGGTGAGGAGTGCAGTGTGGGCGCCCATCCTGGCGGTGGCCAGCGCCGCTTCGCAACCGGCATGTCCAGCTCCGACTACAATGACATCATATACACTCATTTACCAATACAGAAGCGGGAGAAGATGTTGTTGAGCAATTCATCGTGATAGGTGCGCCCTGTAACCTCGCCCAGGGTTTCAAGCGCGCAACGGAGTCGTGAAGCCGCCAGAGCCGGCTCCGGGGCAGGGCGGATCAATAACAGTCCGGCATCTACGAGATCTTTGTGCGCCGATACCAGCAAATGACGATGACGCTCGGATATGGCGGCATGGGGTGGGGCCCCGGCGCTGATGCCGAATTTGCCGATGATGGTCTGCTTCAGCCTCTCTATACCAATGCCATTTTTAGCACTAATGGATATTTGGGACCTATCGGGCGGATATGACTGATCAGTCTTAAATAATTCTGAGTCACATTTATTGTAGGCAATGATAGTCTTATTGATTGTCATGGATTTTAATATGACCATATCCTCATCATCTGCGCCAATTGTACCGTCTATAATGTAAATATTGCAGTCTGAATGTCTTATGGCGATAATAGCCCGGCTGACGCCGGCTTTTTCGATCTCGCAGGGGGTTTCTCTCAAGCCAGCGGTATCGACAATTCGGACTGGAAAGCCATTAATGACTATCTGTTCTTCTATGGTGTCGCGGGTGGTTCCGGCGATGGGAGTTACGATAGCGCGATCCTTGCCGACGAGAGCATTGAGCAGGGTGGATTTACCGACATTGGGCTTACCTGCTATTACGACCAGGGCGCCTTCCCGTAGCAAGTGGCCCTCATCCCATGAATCCAGCAGGTGCTTTAATTCAGTGTCTACGGCATGGTGCCGGGTGATGACATCCGCCATAACTGTTTCAGGGAGTTCATCTTCAGAAAAATCCAAGGTGGCTTCCAAATTGGCCGCCAGGGCGAGGGTATGGTCGTAAAGTTTATCAAAAGCCTGGCTGAGGCTGCCGTTGAGTTGTTCGAGAGCAGCGTCGGCCGCGCGGTCGGAACGGGCGCGGATGAGGTCGAGGACGGCCTCCGCCTGGAGAAGATCAATGCGGCCGCTTAAAAAAGCGCGTTTTGTGAATTCGCCGGGTTCCGCCATTCGGGCGCCGGCCTCCAGAACGGTGCGGAGTATCCGTTTGGCCGCGCTGGATCCGCCATGCCCTTGAATTTCAACGGCATCTTCCCGGGTATAACTGTGAGGGGCTCGATAGATCAGCAGGATCACCTCATCGGCCACCCCGTTATGACTGACGATGTTGCCATGCACAAACGATTGGGCAGGGCGCTGCGAGGGTGGGGCGCCCTTGCCGCGAAAGATCCGGTCGGCAATCGTGAGGCTCGCAGGACCGGTGAGGCGCACAATCGCGATGGCACCTTCACCCGGAGCCGTGGCCAGGGCCGCAATGGTATCGATCGCAGGAATAGTCATATGCCGGGTGATTATTCAAAAACCCGGTGTTTACGCCATAACTATCTTTGATACCAGCGTGTTGCTTGCTGCCGCAGGTTCGTCTGTGGGCGCCTCCCGGACTATTTGGAAAAGTTGCAGGAGCCTGTCCTTGTCGGCGTCCCTGTCGGTGGTCCCTGTCGGCGCCCTCGCTTGACTTACAGCGTATCCACGGGACTTGTCACGCCCATCGGCCCCTGGTTGAGCACGTGCGTGTATGTCGTCTCCACTTGCGAATGCCCCAATAAAACCTGGACCGTGCGGATATCCTGCCCGGCCTCCAGCAGAATCACCGATATCCTTCTTGAGGACCGATTTGAATAGAAACACCACGGCATGAAGCGCCTGATTCTGGGTGGAGGAGGCCACTTGCCGGTCCATCGCCAAATGCTTTAGGAAGTCCCGAACATGGCTGGCATCCATGGTAGAAGGTTTGCGCCCCTGGTGAAACCCAACGAATTGCCGTATCCAGCCGAGATAGGTTTGCTCCGTATCCATCCGGCCACTTCGGGTTGGTGTTTAGCGGCGTTACCCCTCGCCGAATCGCTTGACGCATATCACAAATTCTTATTAACTTGCTATACTTTAAATTACAATTGCAACCTATTGACTGTCAAGAATGGGTTTGATACTTTGCAGTAAATAAATGCAAATGCGACGCGCTATGCGTGACGCATAATACAATGTTGAACGGAACATACATGAGTATTGCTGACCGTCGATCATATCTATCGGAACTCTGCCAGATACTCAGGACACACTGGCCCGCAAACCGGACCGTGAACATCGTCTGTCACGGACACAGTGTGCCTGCCGGCTATTTCGCCACGCCGATGGTGGATACGATGAACGCATATCCGCACCTGCTTCACGTCGGACTGAAGCATCGGTTCCCGTTCGCGGTCATGAACGTTATCGTCACGGCCATCGGAGGAGAGAATTCGGAGGCGGGGGCCGCGCGATTCGATCGGGACGTCTTGTGTCACCGGCCTGACGTCATAATGATTGACTATGGGCTGAACGACCGAAGACTAGGAATTGAGAGGGCGCGAGCGTCATGGTCGAGGATGATCGACGCTAGTCTTGCGTGCGGTGCCAAAGTCCTGCTGCTGACGCCGACTCCCGATGTTACACAGTCTTCCGCCTATAAGGGCGAAGACAAGAACGAGCTAGGCGTCCACGCCGACCAGATCCGCGCGCTTGCCACAGAGCATCACATCGGACTGGCGGACAGTTTGCATGCCTGCCTCCAATACAGTTACGCGGGAGACCTGTCCGATATTCTATCGTGGAGCAACCATCCCAACCGGGCTGGCCACGAACTCGTTGCTCGCGAGATACTACGCTGGTTTACCGCTGGATAGAAGATGCACAACATGCCGTTCCTCGCGATGGCTTACAGCCGCGCGAGAACGGCGACGTTGGGGAATAATGGATAATTGACATAAGGTTTATCGATCTGATATACGTATTACAGATAGGAGATCGATAGTATGAATACTGTAACCGTATCCCCGAAATTTCAAGTTGTGATTCCTCTTGCGGTGCGTGAGCGAAATCACATTCGGGTGGGTGAGCGCCTGCAGGTCATTAGTTTTGATGACCGGATCGAGTTGATCCCCGTGCGTGCCATGCGTAGCATGCGCGGTTTCCTGAAGGGATTTGATGCCAAGTTTACGCGTGACGAGGCGGACCGGACATGAATGTGGTTGATACGTCAGGCTGGATCGAGTTCCTGTTTGAAGGAGGAAATGCCGATGTGTTTGCCCCGCTGATCGAAGACGTCGACAACCTCTTGGTTCCCTTGGTCTGCCTGTACGAAGTCTTCAAGAAAGTGAATGCGGTTGCCGACGAACAAAAGGCTTTGCAGGCCATCGGGCAGATGAAGCAGGGCAAAGTGATCGACCTCTCAGAACCGCTTGCGCTCCGCGCGGCCCTGATTAGCCTTAAACACCACCTCCCCATGGCGGACAGTTGTATTTTATCGACTGCATGGTCGGAAAAGGCAACGCTCTGGACTCAAGACGAACACTTTGCAGGTCTGCCTGGAGTTGAATATATAAAAGCCCGAACCAAGGCGCCCAGCGTACGCGGCAAGCCGCGCCGCTGACGCCTGCCGTTCGGTCAGATAAAATGATTGATTCAAGGATAGAAAAGGTATATTTTCTATACAGTTATGGATTTTGAATTTGACCATAATAAGAGCGCCGTCAATCAACAAAAGCATGGAATTGATTTTGTGGAAGCGCAAGATCTCTGGACAGACGTGGATCGGGTTGAGATACCCGCCCGAACTGCTGATGAACCTCGAATGGTTGTCATCGGGATGATCCGCGGTAAACATTGGTCGGCTGTGATTACCAATCGCGGCAAAAATATCAGGATCATTTCGGTGCGTCGTTCGCGTGGGGAGGAGATTGAGATTTATGAAAGCTAAGACATTTGATGAGCAATTTGAAAAGGGCGAGGACATTACCCGGCATTTGGATCTTTCAAAGGCCATTCGTCCGGATTGCCAGCAAAAGCGGGTCAATGTGGATTTTCCCGTCTGGATGATTCATTCCCTCGACCGCGAGGCGCATCGGCTGGGCGTGACCCGCCAATCCGTGATCAAGTTGTGGCTCGCCGAAAAACTCAAAGAAGCGGTCGCATGAAAACCCGAACCACACCTCGGAGAGCGCTTTACGTCGCTGACGCGCCGAAACTCAAGGTGAACGTTCTGCGAAGGAGACTCTATGAAATCGCTAACTTGTGCTGCATGCTTCTTGCTGACAGCTGCAGTCGTTGGTTGCGGTCCCCATGGACCGCTTAAGTACATCCAGTCGAAGCCTGGCGAGATTGAGCCCGAGAGCGAGTACGGACGAATCCTGAGGGCAGTTGCTGATTTCGTAAGTAATAAATCGTGAACTATGAATTCCCCGTTTGCCCCACTGGATTGCTCACTGCCAACTGCCCACTGTTAATTGAATTCAAGCAGGCTGAATCCATAGTCATAAGGGGTGCCGGTTTTGCAGAGCAAGCACCCTGATGACGGTATCCAGAACTTGGTCAAGTTGCTTGCCGACATCGTCACAAAGGAATCTGAGGACAAAATAGCCGTGTGCTTGTAACGCCTCATCCTTGCGCCGGTCGCGCCGATAGGCTTCCTGGTCGGCAAAATGGTGTGGCCCATCAAGTTCAATCACCAGCTTTGTTTTCGGAAAGATGAAATCTACCTCCATCTGCCCATAATTGTCGAATGGGATGGGCAGGCTCTGATTGAGGCGGAAATGTCCGGCAGTTTCCGGGAGCGTTTCGAGGCGCTGGAAGAAGAAGGCTTCAGTGGCACTTCGGGCCCGGCCCACTCCTTCGGCATCGGCAGGGTAAGTGCGGGCCGCATGTACAAACAAATTGCCGAGATGGGTATCCACACCGTCCCGGATCAGGCGTTGCACGGTCCCAGCATAATCGCGCTTCCATTCCGGCTCCACCGGCAAGGGGACATCCGTTGGCCACCCAGGGACGGCGCTGGCGGGAAGCAGAATAGTGTAGCCGATCGCTTCGTAGCCCTTGCAACGGTTGTCAAACATGCGGGCCAGCATGGGAACGTTCAAGTCTGCATAATCATAAATCCGCACTTCCTTTTTCCCTTCATGCAGGCGGTGGAGACGTCCTGCATATTGGGCAATGGTACCGCGCCAGGAGATCGGCAGTGTCAGGAAGAGGGTGTCGAGCCGCGCGTCATCAAACCCTTCCCCCAGATAATGCCCTGTTGCCAACAGAACCCGCTCCTCGTCCGTTGGAATAGACGCCAGGCGGGCGAGCAAACCTTTGAGTTCTTTCCGGCCCATGCCGCCCCGTAAAACAAGAAGATGTTTGACGGCGGGTTCAAGAAGGCCCTGAAGCGATTCGAGATGTTCCGTACGCTGGGTCAGCACGATAGGGCTGCGGCCCAGTTTCACGGAAGCAATCACATCCTGGACAATCAACTCATTCCGTGGGCGACAGTTGATCAGTCCATCGTACAGTGTTTGAAACTGAAGTCGGCGATCCTCCTCAAGTTGTAGTGGGGGAATATAGGAGGTAGGACGGACGAGGATGGAGTGAGTGAAGGGGCGTTGGTGGGCCTGTTGTCGGGCATCCACGCGGAATCGGACAGGACCACAGAGCATTTGGACGAGTGGGTGATGACCATCCTTGCGGGTCAGGGTGGCGGTGAGCCCAGTGAAAAACCTGGCCTTGGCCTGGCCTGCCACTTGGGCATAGTTAGGGGAAGCAAGATGATGGCATTCATCCGCGATCACATAGCCGTACGCGCCTACACGATCATCAACCTTACCGTCGTGAACCAGGCTCTGCATGATAGCGACATCGATTATGCCGGTTGGCTTATTACGTCCGGATCCGATACAGCCGATGGATTTTGGTGGTAACTTGAGGAATGAGGACAACCTCTCCACCCATTGCTCCATCAATTGGCGGCGGTGTACAAGGATCAGGGTGTTCACGCCCCGCTGTGCGATAAGCCAAGCGGCCAGCACGGTCTTGCCGAAGGCGGTCGTAGCCCAAAGGATACCGGTTTCGTGAGCGAGGAGAGCCTCCCCGGCGGCACGCTGATCGGGATAAAGGTCGCCAACGAAGGATACTTCGATCGGGGTCCCCTGAGTACGCTCATCGAGAAGGGTGGTTTTGATGGAGAGCTCTGACAACAGGGCTTCGAGATTGCGCAAGCAGCCTCGCGGGATGCCGATATGTTGCGGATAATCCTCGGCGCAAGCGATGATCCTTGGCAGGGAGATATAGTTCCGCATCGCCTGTTGTTTGTAGAATTCCGGATTCTGGAATGCGGCCAGACGAAGGATGCGGTTTCGTAAGGCCGGGGTAAGGCTCTCCTTGCGGATGAAGATCTGGTTCCCGAGGACAAGCTCAAGGGGATCAGGTAGAGGCGTTGTGATAGGCATGGCCTTCCGTTGCCGTGAAGGGGGAAGGGACCAGGGTGTGGATTCGTCTTCTTCCTGCCACACCATTTGAACATTGAGTACACGATCTTGGCGTTCCGCTTTTTGGACAAGAGGTTCAATGAGGGCGCGGGAAAGTCTGGATAGGGAAGCCAGAAAAGCCCATTGGTCGGGTATGGGAACCCCTTGTTCATCCAGAAAGACACTATGCCCCTGTTCACGTGGAAGTTTCTGGAGAGGGAGGGCTATCAGGTTTCCAAAACCTTTAGAGGGGAGTGTGTCCTGGTTAGGGAAAAAACGGTCATATGAATCCAGTCCAATATCTGGACGACGTTCCATGGTTTCGGTTAGAATATAGGAACCGAACTTTCGGGCGAGGCTTGCCGGGATGGCCTGATCGAAGAAGAACCAAAGATGGCCGCCATTGCCGGAGCGGGATCGCTCAAGGGCAACGGGGAGGCAGAGATTGTGGCAGGTCTCTATAACGGCGGTCACATCCTCCTGCCAGCTTGACTTGTCGAAATCGGCGGCAAGGAAGAAGCAGGTGTCGTCTTGGAGTAGGGGATAGAGACCCATTACGAACGGGGCGCCAGCAGCATCCTGCCCTGAAAGATGCCAGCGGATGGTTTCATCGGTGACGGTGTGAAAGCGGCGGTTGGCACAATCTTGGCAGCGGACGTTTCGCTTGTCGCACAATCCTCGGGTCCACTCGTTGGCGCAGGCAGGCTGGTAGCCGGATTTTCCGGTTTTGCGGCTCTCGAAACGCCGGGGGTAAACGTCTTCCCTGCCCCTGAACAGCGAGCGAAAAAGGGCAATCTTACCACTCGGTGGTGAAGAATTAGTGATGGAGGTGTGATCCATGTGGCGGATTGTCGCTAATTGAAGCCGAGATTCAAGTTCAGACTACAAGCCTACAAGCTACGAACAGATTTACGGATTTTGTATACCGGCCATATTATTTGCGAAATTCCTGCGCTTCCATTACAATCCGCAGTTCAATTCATATTTATGAAAAGGTAAGGACTTTATGGAACTGAAGAATGATAATCAGGCGCCTCAAACGCCGCCGGTCGAGCCGAAGAAAAAACCGGAGATACTGCCCCCGGCCAAACTATCGCCGCGGGGACTTCTGGTTTGGTTTGCCCTCATTGGCCTCATGTTGATGGCGTATCAATTCTACCAGAATGATCAGCAACCCACGGCGGAACTGCACTACAATCCTGATTTTGTCAAACTGGTGGAATCGGGCGAGATTCCCGAGTGTGAGATTGTGTCGGAAATCTCGGGAAACCAGTACATCCGCGGATTCCAAAAAAGCATAGATGCCCGGACGCATAACCGCAAACAGTTCAAGGTGGATGTGATGGTGACGGACTCCCTGCCGGACTGGTTGCGGGAACATAACGTCCAATTCAAGTTCCGTCGCGAGAGTCCGTATTTCTGGCAGATCGTCTCCAGCGCCCTTCCGATTCTGTTATTGCTCGGCCTGCTGTGGTTCATGTTCTCGCGCCAGATGAAGGGCATGGGGCAGGGGGCGTTGAGCTTTGGCAAGAGCCGCGCGAAGATGCTGAATCGCGACAAGAACAAGGTCACCTTCAAGGATGTGGCTGGCGTGGAGGAGGCCAAGGAGGAGGTTCAGGAGATTATTGATTTCCTCAAGGACCCGAAGAAATTCCAGAAACTCGGCGGGCGCATTCCAAAGGGCGTCCTCTTGATGGGGCCTCCGGGAACCGGCAAAACCCTGATGGCCAAGGCCATTGCCGGGGAAGCGGGCGTACCGTTCTTTAACATCAGCGGGTCGGATTTTGTTGAAATGTTTGTCGGCGTCGGCGCCTCGCGCGTCCGCGATATGTTTGAGCAGGGGAAGCGAAATGCGCCTTGCATCATCTTCATCGACGAAATCGATGCGGTCGGGCGCAGCCGGTTTTCCGGGGTGGGCGGCGGCCATGACGAGCGCGAACAGACTTTGAATGCCCTGCTGGTCGAGATGGACGGTTTTGACACCCAGGAGGGGGTCATCATCATTGCCGCCACCAACCGGCCGGATGTGTTGGATCCCGCCCTGCAACGGCCGGGCCGTTTTGATCGTCAGATTGTGATTGATCTGCCAACGCTCGATGGACGTGAAGCCATCCTGAACATTCATGCCCGCGGTATCAAGCTGTCTACGGCGGTAGACTTGCGCCGCATTGCCCGCGGCACGCCGGGATTTTCCGGGGCGGATCTGGCCAACCTGATGAATGAGGCGGCTTTGCTGGCTGCCCGCAGCGGTAAGGAATCGGTTGCGTTGTCCGATTTGGAGGAAGCGCGTGACAAGGTGCGTTGGGGTCGCGAGCGGCGCAGCCGCGTGCTGGACGAGAAGGAAAAGAAAGTGACGGCCTATCACGAAACCGGACATGCGTTGGTGACGCTATTGGTGGCAGAGAGCGAACCCATTCACAAGATCACCATCATTCCGCGCGGAAATGCCTATCTGGGTGCCACCATGCAGCTGCCGGAAAAAGATCGGTACATGGAAGGCAAGGTCAAGTTGAAGGGTATTCTGGCCACGATGATGGGGGGGCGCGTGGCCGAGGAATTGATCTTTGGTGACATCACCTCGGGGGCCCGCAGTGATCTGAAGCAGGCCACCCGGCTGGCCAGACTGATGGTCTGTGACTGGGGAATGAGCGAGAATATGGGGCCGCAAACTTTTGGCAACCATGAGGAGCTGATGTTCCTGGGCCGCGGGATTTCAAGTTCCCAGGATTTCAGCGAGGACACGGCCCGCAAGATTGATGCCGATGTCAGCCTGCTCCTGCGCGGTGCCCATGCCCAGGCTAAGGAGATTCTTGGAAAGAACCGCGACAAGCTGGAGCAGATTGCCTCGACGTTATTGGAGCGTGAAACCTTGGATTCCCGTGATGTTGAAGAGCTGATGAAACACGGGCGGCTGCTGGCAGACTCGGAACGGGAGCCGGTGGTTACGCCGGAACCAGTGGCGGCCGCGCCGGCCGCGGAGGGGCCCACGCCGGTGCCGGTGGTCTCAGAAAAAACGGAAGGGTGAAAACGGTGTGACCCCGCGATTGGTATGGCGGTGCCGTGAGCGGACGCTGCGGCTGGGGGCGCGTCCGCTGGTGATGGGCATCCTGAACGTCACCCCGGATTCGTTTTCGGATGGCGGGATATATCGGGATGTCGCTGCCGCCATTCGACACGGCTTGGAAATGGCGGAAGCCGGGGCGGATGTGATTGATGTTGGTGGCGAATCCACGCGGCCTGGCGCGCAGGCGGTAACGCCTGATGAAGAAGCCGGTCGCGTGATTCCTGTTGTCCGGGCGCTGGTCTGCGCATTTGCGGGTAAGCCGGGCGCCCCGGTGCTGTCGGTGGACACACGCAAGGCGAGTGTGGCTAAGGGCGCCATGGAGGCCGGAGCTGGCATCATCAATGATGTCACGGCGCTGGAAGGCGATTCGGATATGGTGGGAGTGGTCCGTGAATACGGAGCGGGTGTAATCTTGATGCATATGAAGGGTGACCCGACGACGATGCAGCAGTCTCCGCAGTATGAGGATGTGGTGGCGGAGGTCTCCGCCTATCTGGCCGGCAGGGTGGCCGCCCTGAAAGCGGCCGGGCTGCCGTCCGAGACAATGGCGCTCGATCCGGGCATTGGTTTTGGTAAAACGGTGGAGCACAATGTGAAGTTGATTGCCAACTTGCAGAGGCTTGTGGCGCTGGGGCAGCCGGTGGTGATCGGGCTGTCCCGTAAAAGCTTCATCAGCAAGATTACCGGGCGTGAGGTGGCGCACAGGCTGGCCGGCAGTTTGGCAGGTGCGGTTTGGGCGGCAGGGCAGGGTGCCCATATATGGCGTGTTCATGATGTGGCCGAGTCGGTGGATGCGGCCAGGATGGTGGGTGTATTCAGGGAAGGGACAACTGTGTGGAATGGATGAACCAGATCGTCTGGCCGGCCTTCAGCGGGATGCTTGAAATCCTGGTGCTGACGTGCGGGTTTTACTTCCTGCTCCTGTTTTTCCGGGAGACCAGGAGCATCAAGGTTTTTCTGGGGCTGCTCCTGTTGCTCATGGCGCTGATTGCCGTCACGAGCCTGTTTCACATTTATGCCCTGAACTGGCTGCTGCGACAGCTATCGGTCTATCTGGCTGTGGCCCTGTTGATTATTTTTCAGCCGGAAATCCGGCGGGCCCTGGCCGAGATCGGGCGCTCCCCGTTCCTCGCCTCGGCTGTGGATTCCCGGGGGTATGTGGACAGCATTGTGGAGGCCGTCATGTTGCTGGCGGAGCGGCGCATAGGCGCGTTGATTGCGATTGAGCGGACCGAGAGCACCAAGGCGATCCAGGAGACAGGCGTCCAATTGGATGCCAGGGTGAATGCGGATCTGTTGGCCACATTATTTTTCCCCCACACGCCGCTGCATGATGGCGGGGTGATGATTGTGGGAAATCGGATTGTGGCCGCAGGATGTTTGTTTCCGCTCTGTCAGCAGCCGGAATTAAGTCGCGGGTTGGGAACGCGGCACCGTGCCGCCATGGGGTTGACCGAGGAGACGGATGCCATTGCCATTGTGGTGTCCGAGGAGACCGGCACGATTTCCATCAGCACCCGCGGGCGGCTCAGCCGCGATTTCGATGAGGAGCGCTTGAGGAAGTTTTTAACGAGCATCCTGATGCGGGAACAGGCCGCCACGTCCAGGTGGTCGCGGGCCCGGCAGCAGCTTGATCTGACGCCGACAGGGATTGCCAAGTCGGACAATCGGGAAAGAGAGGCTGGTTCCCATGGCGAATAAGCACTCCCTGATCCGCAATCTTCTGGTGAACAACAAGCGGTTGAAGGCGCTTTCGTTCCTGCTGGCGACGCTGACGTGGTATATCATTCAGGACGCCATCAGTTTTGAGATCGAAATTCCTGGTGTACGCCTGGAGGTTCAGGTTCAGGACGGAATGGCCATTCTGAACCAATCCGCCTCCACGGTGGATGTCACGTTCCGCGGCTCTCAGGATGACATTCAGCGACTGGATCCCCGGCGGGTTCAGGCAGTGGTTGAACTGACGCGGGAATCGGCCGAGCTTGCCCATGAAATTATATTGAAGCCAGGCATGATCAAGGGCGTGCGCGGCGTGCGGACGGTGGCCATTCATCCTTCCAGGATTCTGGTGAAGCTGGACCGGCAGGCGGAAAAGCGGGTTCCGGTAAAGGGGCGCACGCTGGGCTCCCCCTTGTTCGGCCAGGTCGAAGCGGTTACGTGTGAACCTTCGACGGTGCTGTTGCTGGGGCCGGCGCAAAAATTAAAGACGACGGAGTGTGTGTATACCCAGCCGGTGGATGTAGACGGGCGGGTGGAATCCTTTGTCCGCCGCACCGCTGTGCAGGCGCCAGGTGACAACTGGGTGGCGCACATGGAGCCTTCTGATGTGCAGGTTAAAATCACGATTTCCAGCAAAAGCGCCGGACAGTTCTGGAAGAACATACCGGTCAGTGCCGTCGTGGAGTCTGGCAGTGCCCTGGTGGTCGATCTGGATCCGCTGACCGTGGATGTGATCGCCACGGGCCGCATTGAACCTCCACCGCCCGGGGAAAAATTTCAGGTGCGGGCCTTTGCGGATTGCATCGGTCTGACGGTGCCGGGGGTGTATACCGTTCCCGTTCATGTGAATGTGACCGGAGATGCGATGGCGGTGGCGCGCCCGGATATGGTGAAGGTGACAGTGCGTTTGGCAGGAGATAAAAAGTTATGAAGGTCTCTTTTTGTGCAATGATCTGGCTGGCTGGCGTTTTGGTGGCGGGAGCGGAAGGGACATCTACCCCCCCCGTGGTGGCGGGAGAGGTTGCGGATTTGCTATCCAGCGGACGTGACTGTTTAATAAATGGTAAAATGACGGAAGCCCAGGCCCTGTTTGAGAAAGCCTGCAGCCTGGATCCCGCCAACCATGAGGCGGCGTTCGGGCTGAGCGCGGCCTATATCGAGTTGAAGCGCTATGAACTGGCTTTGCCCTTGCTGGAGAAATTGAACAAGGAGGTGCCTGATAACCCCATGGTGAAAAACAACCTGGCCTGGGCGTTGTTGAAAGTCAAGGATCCGGTGCCGACGAATGCCGCGCGTGCGGTCAAATTGGCGCGGGCCGCCTTGCTTGACGTGCCATCCGATTACTCCATCTGGAACACACTGGGCGAAGCGTATTACGCCACCGGTCAGTTTGAGAAGGGGCTGGGCGCCGCCCAGAGCGGGTTGCGCCTGAGTCTGTTGGCGGGGATGACCAATACTCCCTGTCGGGAGCTGGCGGCTCGGTGCCGGAAAGCGGCTGGCGCGGCGTCATTGAATAAAGATAATGACCGGCCTTGAGCAGGAATGGGGACAGCATGGCAGAAATAAAATCCAATACGGGCAGTAGTTTTCGCGAGGCCTTGAGTATTGTGCTCCTGGCTGTGTGTGTGATCGTTTTTCTGAGCCTGGTCTCGTATGACTGGCGTGATATCCCCCTGTTGTCAGAACCGGCGAACAGTCCTCCCGCCAATTTCATCGGCCCCGGTGGTGCCTGGATTTCGTTTGTGCTTTTTGAGGTGATGGGATTGGGCGCCTATTTGATCCCCCTCTGGTTCCTCGGCTTTGGCATTGTCCTGATCTTTCACGGCATTGAGCATGTCCGGGCCAAACTGCTTTGGGCGATTTTGATGATGTTCTCACTGGCCTGTTTACTGGACCTGCATGCTGACTGGTTCGAGCCGATTTTGTCCGCCTTGAATCTCAGTGCTGCGGGCGGGGTTCCAGCCCAAACGGTGGCGTATTGGCTGGCGGTTAAAATGTTCGGGAGTCTCGGGGCTGAGATTCTGATTGTGGCAATGCTCCTGGCCTTCTCGGTGCTGTTTTTCGGTTGGGATGCCATTTTGCGTTTTACGGCCATGTTGCATGCCACGGCTGAAAAATGGGCTCACCGGGATGACCGCGACATGTTAGACTCGCAGAAGCGGCAACCGGCGGTCAAGGGGTGGAAGCGGGAGCGGATCGAGCGTGTGGCGGCCCGCGAGGAGGCACGCCTCGAAAAGGATGAGGAAGAGCCCGAGCAGGGGGAGTTAATGGTTGTTCCCGAAACGGCCCCTGTTAAAGAGCCCCCCAAACCGGTAGTGAAACTGCCGCCCAGGGTGCAGGAAAAGCCCGAACCGGTTCGTGAGCCCGAGCCGAAACCTGACGCAAAGCCCAGGAGCGAGGCGAAACCCAAGGCCGCACCGCTCCCACCCGCCGTAGCCGCACCGGCAGGCGCCTATCAGTTGCCCCCGTTGTCTTTACTGACTGAAGTGCCGGCGGATCGACAGGGGATTATGGCGGATACCGACACGACCGGACGCCTGATTATTCAGACGCTCGAGGAGTTCGGTATCAAGGCTGAACTGAAGAATGTTGAGCAGGGGCCCGCCGTGGCCCGCTATGAGCTGATTCCGGCGCCCGGCGTCAAAGTAGAAAAGATTGCCAGCCTCAGCAACAACCTGGCCTTGTCCTTGAAGGCTACCAGTGTTCGCGTCCAGGCTCCCATTCCAGGGCGCGGCACCGTGGGCATTGAAGTGCCTAATATCAGCACCACCACGGTCTATTTGCGCGAGATCCTGGAAGGGGATGCCTGGCAACCGCAGCGGCAGGAAATTCCCATTGTGCTGGGCAAAGATGTCGGGGGGAATGACCTTGTGGCGGATCTGGCCACCATGCCGCATCTGCTGGTCGCCGGTTCCACGGGGTCGGGGAAGACTGTTTGCATGAACTCCATCCTGGCCGGATTGTTCATGGCGCGGACACCGGAGCAGTTGCAGTTGATCCTGATTGATCCCAAGATTGTCGAGTTCTCGGTCTACAATCATCTGCCGCATCTGCTGGGCGCCAAGACCGAGGTGATCACGGATCCCAAGAAGGCGGCCGGCGCCTTGCGCTGGGCGATCACGGAGATGGAGCGGCGCTACAAAATTATGGCCAAGGCGGGTGTCCGGAATATCAAGAGTTTCAACTCGCGCCCCATTGAAAAACAGCAGGCGTTGTTTGCGGGTAGCGAGGAGGTTTCCCGCCTGCCGGAGCGCCTCAGTTATATCGTGATCATTGTGGACGAGTTGGCGGATCTGATGATGACGGCGCAGGCGGAGGTTGAAAATTACATCGCGCGACTGGCCCAGCTTTCACGCGCCGTCGGCATTCATATGATTCTTGCCACCCAGCGGCCATCGGTTGATGTGATCACCGGGACCATCAAGGCGAATTTTCCCGCCCGTATCGCCTTTCAGGTGGCGCAGAAAAATGATAGCCGGACCATTTTGGATGCCAATGGTGCCGACAAGCTGCTGGGCCGCGGCGACATGCTCTTCCTGCCGCCTGGTTCGAGCAAACTGATTCGTGCCCAGGGGGCGTTGACGTCAGATGAGGATATCGCCCGGATCGTGGGCTTTATCATGAAGCAGCGGCCACCGGTGGTGGAAGAACAGGAAGAGGAGGCTCCGGCAAAAAAGGCGGACCTGCCCGGCGCACCGGAGGCGGGATCCGGACCTGCTTCAGAGAAAGTTGTGCCAAGTTTTGATGATATGATCGTCAAGGGGGGGGATGATGCCGAGGATGACCAGCTTCTGGAAATGTCCGTGCAGATCATCCGCGAAACCCAGCGCGCCTCAACCTCGTCACTGCAACGCCGCCTGCGCATCGGGTATACCCGGGCTGCCCGCATCATGGATGTGTTGGAGCAGCGGGGGATTGTGGGGCCCGCCCGCGGCTCGGATCCGCGTGAGATTCTTATTGATATGGATGGAGAAATTCCCGGTAATTCAGTTTCAAAAGAGGATGATAATTCATGAGTGAACTACTGACTCCCAGAACCCCCGGTGCGGCCTTGCGGGCCGCCCGTGAGAAGCGTCGCCTGAGCATTGCCGAAGTCGTTGAGGCGACCAGGATCAAGACGCATATTGTGCAGGCCCTGGAGAATGATGACTATAGCGTCATTGCCGCACCGCTGTATGGCAAAGGGTTTATCAAGCTCTATGCCGAGTATGTCGGGCTCGACCCTGCGCCCCTGATACGGCATTACCTGAGCAACTACGCCAGGACCGTCCGCCCGACGCTTAAAACCGAGTTGCCGCCGCCTTCGCCCCTGAATGATGGGATTCCTCAACCCTCGCCGCTGGCCCGCTTCAAAGAATCCAGTGGCCCGAAGTTGACGGAATGGGGCAATTACATGGTGACCACCCTCCGTGATATTTTACATGCCCTGATGGTGGCGTGGATCCGGTTGAAAGCCAGGCGGGAGGAATCTGTGGGGCGCCCCATCATGTCTTCAGCGCGCGGGATTACGGAGTCGGTCCCCTTCCCGGTAGGCAAAACGGCGGCGCTGGTGTTTGCCATATTGGTTGTGGCGATTCTGGTGGCCAGCGTCTTTTATATGTATCCAGCGGCAATAAAACAGGTACCTGCAACCACGGCAAATCAGGTGACAGTACCTGCCCGGCGTTCGGTCTACACCCAGGCGTTGCGTCTGGCCGAGCCGCCGCCCGCGCCGTATGCGAAACTGAAGTAAGCCATGACGTCCCCGGCCCACCATCCTGCCTCGTGTGAGTCCACTGTTTCTGTCGGCTTCATCAGCCTGGGTTGCGCGAAGAATCTGGTGGATTCCGAGCACATGGCCGCCGTGTTGCGTGCGGAAGGGGTCAGCCTGGCCCGCTCACCGGAGGAGGCGGACATCATTCTGGTCAACACCTGCGGCTTTATCGGGGACGCCAAGGAAGAATCAATTGACGCCATTCTCCTGGCTTGTGCCAGAAAACAGACCGGTGCGTGCCGCGCCGTCATCGTGGCGGGGTGCCTCATCCAGCGTTATCAGGTGGAACTCCAACGCGCTATGCCGGAAGTGGACGCCTTTATCGGGCTGGATCAGTTGCCTGAGATTGCCAAAGTGGTGCGCCGTCTGGCGGGCGGTGAAAACCATATCTATCAGGTTTCAACGGTTTCGCGCAAAGTGTTCAGTCCGCTGCCCGGGCGCATTCTTCTTACTGGTGGGCCGTTTGCCTATGTGAAGATTGCCGAGGGCTGCAATCATCGCTGCGCTTTTTGCGCCATTCCCGGCATCAGGGGGCGTTATCGTTCCCGGAGCATCACGGCTATCGTCCGGGAATCCGAGCGGCTGTTGGAGCAGGGGATCCATGAATTAAATCTGATTTCCCAGGATACCACGCGGTATGGAAGCGACCTGAAGGATGGCACTGATCTCCCCAAACTGCTGAAGCAGCTCGGTGGCATTGGCGGGAATTTCTGGATCCGGCTTTTATACGGGCATCCCGCTTATTTAAGCGAGGAACTACTGGCGACCATGGCGGTGATCCCCCAGGTGTGCCGCTATCTGGATGTTCCCGTGCAACATGCCCATCCTGATATGTTGACCGCCATGCAGCGGGCCGGAGGAGCCAAGGCGGTGCGGGCATATCCCGAACGGGCCCGTGCCTGTCTGCCAGGTGTGGTCTTGCGCACGACCTGCCTGGTCGGATTTCCGGGCGAAACCAGGGCGCACTTTAATGCATTGGAGCGGTTTGTGCGGGAATTTGAATTCGACCATCTCGGGGTTTTTGCGTTTTCGCCAGAGGAGAACACCCCGGCCGCGAAACTGCCCGGACAGGTTCCCCATGCCACGGCAGAGCGGCGGCGTCATACGCTGATGGCCGCTCAGCAGGAAATTGCGTTCCGGAAAGCCAGGGCACATCTTGGCCGGAAGGATGAGGCCTTATATTTGAAGCCGCTGGGCAAAGGGGTGTGGGAAGCACGTTCCAGGGGTCAGGCGCCCGAAGTTGATGGTGTCACCCTGGTGCGGCAGGCGGGAAACAAAGTCCATGCCGGCCTGTTCGCACCGATTCGATATACCGGGGCGGATGGCTATGATTTGAGGGCTGTTCCTGATTGACACTATGGCTATGCACTTTGCACAATGGACAATCTTATGGCTGTATTGAACCTTCCGAATAAAATTACCGTTGGCCGCATAGGGCTGACGTTTCTAATGGCTGGCTTTCTGACGTCAGGCCTTCCATTTGGAAAGACGTTGGCGCTGATCACCTTCGGGCTGGCGGGCCTATCGGATTGGCTTGATGGGATGCTGGCACGCCGGCTCAACAAGATCTCCATTTTTGGCCAGTTGATGGATCCGCTGGCCGACAAGATTCTGGTCTGTGCAGCCTTTGTCAGTTTTGTGGCCATCGATCAGATTGTGCCCGCGTGGATTGCCATCACGATCATCAGCCGCGAATTTGTGGTGACGGGGCTTCGTTTGCTGGCCAGTCAGAAGGGCCGGGTGCTTCCCGCCGGGCCGTGGGGCAAGCATAAGATGATCTGGCAGACGATCACCATCGTGGTCATCATGCTGGGGTTGGCTTTGAAGGAGGAAATCCTGCCGTTGTTACTTGGTGTGGGCGATCATGCCCGGTTTATGGTCGAGTACGAAATCTACTTCATCAGCACCGTGAAGTTTTTGTATCATTTTGTGGCGGCGTTGACCGCCATATCAGGTGTGATCTATCTCTGGGATGGGCGGGACCTCTATATGGAGCATACGTAATGGCGCAGGACTGGAATATCAAATCACGTGCAACCGCATGTTCGGCGTGTCAGGAAAACTTTGTGGATGGCCAGCCGTATCATACCCGCCTCATCTTCCAGGAGCATGATTACAGTCGCGGCGATTATTGTGATAAATGCTGGGGGGTTGAAGCTGCGGCCCAGCCGCGGTACAGTTCCTGGCTGGGCTATTTTAAAATGCCCCCGAGCGAGCCGGATCATCGGATCAAGAAGGAAACCGCCGAGACGTTGCTCCGCAATTTGATTGAGGCGAAGGACCCGGCCCAGACCAGCGTTATCTATATTCTGGCCGTGATGCTGGAACGGCAACGGGTGCTGGTCGAGCGCGAAATCAAAACTTTGGAAAATGGGACCAAGGTGGTGGTCTATGAACACAAGAAGACGGGCGAGACCTTTGCCATTATTGATCCCCAACTGAAATTAACCGCCCTCGATGCCGTCCAGAAGGACATCATGGCGTTATTAACAGAACCGAAATGTTCGACCTGAAAATAATCGACGGCATGATTCTGGATGGAACCGGGGGACCGGCGCGTCGGGCCGACATCGGGATCACCGGAGATCGTATCCGGGCCATAGGCGCGCTGGAGAAAGCTGAAGCCAAAGCCGTCATCGAGGCCAAAGGCCGTATGGTGTGTCCGGGTTTTATTGATGTCCATTCCCATTCTGATGCCTACCTGTTGATTGAACCGACGGCCCCCAGCAAGGTGTATCAGGGGGTGACCACTGAAGTGGTGGGGAATTGCGGGGCCTCCGCCGCGCCCTGTCTTGGGGCGGCCCATCTGGCATCCGACTGGCAACTTCACACCTATCCCGGCCGATGGCAGACGATGGCCGAATACCGCCGGCTTCTGGAAACGGTCAAACCGGTTTTGAATGTCGTGCCACTGGTCGGGCATAATGTGCTGCGGGCTTCGGTCATGGGCTATCAAGGGCGTGCGGCGACGGATGATGAAGTGAAGGCAATGGAGAGGTTGCTGGAGCAAAGCCTTGATGAGGGGGGGCGCGGGCTCAGTTCCGGGTTGATCTATCCACCGGGAATGTATGCCGCCAGGGAGGAAATTATCCGGCTGGCCGAAGTGGTGCAACGCAAGGGGGGCATCTACACCTCGCACATGCGCAGCGAGAGCAGCCGGTTGATCGAAGCCCTGCATGAAACCATTGACGTGGGGCGCGCGACCGGGGTTCGGATTCAGGTGTCGCATCTCAAGACCTCGGGCCAGGGCAACTGGCATTTGATTGACGCGGCGTTGGAAACCATCGAATCCGCCCGGCGGGCGGGGCTTGCCGTGGCCGCTGATCGATATCCCTATATTTCATCCTGCACCGAACTGGATGTTATCTTCCCCGACTGGGCGACGGAAGGGGGGCGTGAGGCGGAACTGGCGCGACTGCAGGATCCCGGGATCAGGGCGCGGCTGCGGGCGGAACTGCTTTCCAACCGGGCGGAAAGATCCTGGGGCAGTATCACCATCGGGTCGACCACCGAAGCCAATAGCCAATACCGGGGTCTGCCTCTGGTGGAAGTGGCTGGACTTTTGAAGATGGAGCCCGTGGATGCGGCGCTGTATTTGATCGAGACGGACCGGTTGATGACCAGTGCCTTCTTTCAGGGAATGAGTGAGGATAATTTATGGCGGATTTTGGACCAGCCCTGGGTGATGATCGGGTCGGATGCCTCGTTGCGTGCCCCCAGCGGCCCATTGAGCCGGGATTATCCGCATCCGCGCGCCTATGGCAGTTTCCCTAAATTCCTGCGGGCCGCGTTGGACGGCAGGACAGTAGCCTTGCCGGAAGCGGTGCGAAAAATGACCTCGTTGCCGGCGGCGCAATTCAGGCTTGAGGCGCGGGGCGAACTGCGGGAGGGCTACCTGGCCGATGTGACCGTGTTTGATCCCGGCTCACTGCGGGACTGCGCCACTTTCAGTGATCCGCACCGTTTCTCGGAAGGCATTACACATCTTGTGGTGAACGGGCAGATTGTTTTGGCGGAAGGGCATCTGACGGCGGTCCGGCCGGGGGCCTGGCTTTGACTGGTTCCAGTGCGCGGCGGATGGCCTGTGCCAGTTGGCGGAGCACCAGCGGCTTCATCAACACTTCCTGTACACCCGCCTGAAGAAGGTCGCGGTCATCCACGTTCCGGCTGAAGCCGGTGCAGATCAGGGAGGGGATGTTGGGGCGGATGGCATGGATCTCGTGGATCAAATCCATGCCATTAAGTCCCGGCATGATCTGGTCGGTAATGATGAGGTCGAAGCGGCTCGGATCCTCTCTGAACAAAGTGAGGGCGTCATAGGGGCGCATGGAGGTCACCACTTTGTAGCCGAGAGAGGTCAGCATCTGGCTGGCCATAGTGGTGATGCCCAGTTCATCGTCGACGAACAGGATGCGTTCGCTGCCGCGGGGAATTTCCGTTGCTTTGGTGTCCGCTTGATCCGACGCCTGCTCCAGAAGAGGCAGCACGACGTGGAAGGTGGTGCCCTTGCCGATTTCGCTCTCTACCGTGATGGTGCCCTGGAGAGAAGCGACGATGCCATGGACAACCGCCAGGCCCATGCCGGTTCCCTCCCCGCTACGCTTTGTGGTAAAGAAGGGCTCAAAGATGCGTTCCATAACCGTGCGATCCATGCCATGCCCGCTGTCGCGGACTGCAATCTCGACATATGTCCCGAAGCGCAACCTGGCGAGCGGGCCATGGGTGCGACTGTCCACCGAGAGTTGCTTGATGCTGATTTCCAGGGTGCCGCCCTTATCCTTCATGGCATGAATGGCATTGGTGCACAGGTTCATGATCACCTGGTGCATTTGGGTGGGATCGGCCTTCACGATATCCCGTTCCGTTTGAAGATTGAGGAGGAGTTCAATGGAAGGAAGAATGGAACCGCGCAGTAATTGCGAGACTTCCTTGACCAGCGGGATTATGCGGATGGGTTTGACTTCATGCTCGGTTTGGCGACTGAAGGTGAGGATCTGCTTGACCAGTTCCTTGGCCCGGTTGCTGGCCTTGAGGACTTCGTCGAGGTTGTTGAGGATCGGATCAGCGGGCGCGAGGGTCATCATGGCCATCTCTGTGTAGCCGATAATCGGTGTGAGGATGTTGTTGAAGTCGTGGGCGATACCGCCTGCCAGGGTGCCTATGGCTTCCATCTTCTGTGCCTGTCGTAAAACCTTTTCATTTTGGCGGAGGGCGTCCTCGGCGCGGCGGTGGTCGGTGATATCCTGGATTTGAAACATGAATCCCTTGGGATTGAAATCTTCATCCAGGCCGAGATTTGTGATGAGGATATCAAAGCTGCATTTGCCGGTTCGGGCGGACGGATTGCGCTGTTCATGCCGGAGCAGGTCAAAATCCACGACCGTCTCGAAGCGGATGGTGCCGCCTTTCATCAAGGTTTGGAGTTTTTGTTCTTCGAGTGCATGCAGATCAAATAATTTGGCCTCGGCAAAATGGGAACGCTCGCTGAACCCAAACATGGCAAGGGCGGCCTGATTGACATCGGTCAAGCGCTGTGAAGAATCGAAGAGAGCGATGCCGATAGGGGCGCTGGCAAAGAAATCGGAGAAGCGTCGTTCCCTGTCCTGAAGGGCCTGCCGGGCCTTTTTGCGCTTGGTAATGTCGTGAATGGCGTAATACACGACCGGCTGCCCGCCATGTTCAAGAATGTGAATAGAGGCTTCTGCCGGGAATTCCTGACCGTTTTTTGTGCGGTAGGTTGACTCCACGGTCAGGGAGACGGTTTTTTTTTCCTCACCCGAGGCATCCGGGAGACGGGCATCACGCCAGGCTGACAAAAGTGTGGCATAGCGGGGGGTGGTGCTGCTGTCGGGATGGACCTCAATTTGTTTGGGATAGAGGGATAACAATTCCTGGCGGGAGTAACCCAGGCGCGCACATGCCGTGGCGTTGGCGTCGAAAAATTTACCAGGAAGGCCCTTGGTATCCACCCCATGAATCAGGATGATGTCGGGAGTGTGATTGAGAAGGGTTCGATACCAGGTTTTTAATTCATTGGCGGCGGCTTCATTGCTGAGAAGGTCTTCAGTTCCTTTCAGCAATTGACGGTTGGCGGCGGCGAGTTTTCCGATTTGAGCCCGGATAGATTTTCTGATCAGGAAAACAACGGTAACGATCAGCCCGCCGGCGCACAGAAGGCCGAAACCGATCAGCCAGAAGTTGTCCATGTATGAGGGTGGGGCGTGATACCCCGTCCATTGCTCCAGTGCCGTAAAGTAAACAGAACGGGGGTTATTCTTAAGGGAGATAAGTTCCCTGTCGATCGTCTGGCGAAGGGGCCAGTTGCGGTCATGATAAACGGCGCAACGGAAATCGGATGGGGCGGAGACGGTGGGGGTGGGGGCAAGGTCATACTGTTGATAGTTGAGATCTCCGAAAAAGTGGTCGGTAAGCCCCGCATCCACCCGTCCGGCGGCAAGGGCGGCAAAGACCTCCTCGTAGGAACGCATGGCAATCAATTCACAACGGATGCCCATGGCCTTGAGATAGTCGAGGAAATGATTTGAGTAGACGTCTTCATTTACCAGGGCGAGCGTTTTCCCCTGTAATTCATGATAGGAGGGAAACAGCGTGTTTTGAGGGACATAGAGTGATGCATAAGAGGTTATAAAGCTGGAGGTATAGTCAAGATTATCGGGGCCATTGAGAGGAAATGCCGCAGGCATCACGAGATCGATTTCCTGTCGGGTAAGTTTAGCGATGAGATTAGCGCGGGAATCCACGGTATAGGACAAAACCCAATTGTTCCGCTTTGCGATGTCATTAAGGATGTCGATGAAAAAACCTTGAGGCGGTTTTCCAGGACTCTTTTGTATCGTCAAAGGGGGCTGTATGCAGACACCCACCCTGACGGGGGTGGCGCCAAGCCCCTGAAAGGACGATGCCAGGCCAAAAAAAATCAATAATGCCAGTTTATTCATGGACCTTCGTAACGCTCCCCTTCAGGGTTCTTCTTATAGCAAAAGTGATAGGAGGGCTACAAAACTATTTATGTGTACCCTCAAGCTGGGAAATAGCGCGTTTGACGCAGGTTTTGTCGATGCACCATGTGCCCGCCACATAACCAGCGAGCAGGGCATTATCGCAGACGGCGTTGATGAGGCGGGGGATGCCCTCGGAATACCGGTAAACGAGCTGGCAGGCCTTGGAGTCAAAGGTTAAGCGCTTTTCTCCGCCAGCGGTGGACAGGCGGTGGGCGATATAGCTGCCGATCTCGCTCTCGTCCAGAGGCCCGAGGTGATAGCGGACAGTGATGCGTTGGCGCAACTGGCAGAGGGCTGGGTCGTTCAGTTTATCACCCAATTCCGGTTGGCCGATCAGAACGATCTGGATCAGCTTTTGTTGCGTGGTTTCCAGATTGGAGAGCAGGCGGATCTGCTCCATCAGTTTGGTCGAGAGGATTTGAGACTCATCAATCAGAAGCGCCACATTTTCTTTGGCTTCCATTTTTGCCAGGAGAAAGGTGTTGAGGGTTTCGATCAGCTTCAGCATATCCTTGCCGGTGGTTTTCAAGCCGAAATCCTTGAGGATGGCGCGGATGAGTTGGGCCTCAGTGAGGCAGGGATTGAGGATGAGTGCCGTTTGGACATTCTGGCCGAGTTCCGCGAGGACGGCGCGGCAAAGGGTGGTTTTCCCTGATCCGACCTCACCGGTGAGCTGGATGAAGCCTTTGCGCCCCCGGATTCCATACATGATGTGGTTATACGCCTCCCGGTGTTGACGGGACATGAATAGATAATGAGGATCCGGCGTGATATTGAACGGCGGTTCCTTTAATTTGTAAAACTCAAGATACATGGCAATCCCCGGTACTTGCCGGAGACTGCCATAAAGAACTGAGAAATAGCCAGCGACTTTTGAGGGGGTGCCTCTACTGTTGCCGATTCTGACCGGTAGCGTCCTTCATCATTTTGGCGGCGCCGGACTTAAGTAACCATGGCTTTTCATCCAAGGCCGCCCTTAGTATGCTTGCCACGACCCTATATAGGCCCGTGGCCAGGCATATTCCGGCGTGCACAAGCAGAACACCAATGAAGATACAAGAACAGGACTTTTGGCAAAGCGATTATACTCGATGACCAATGAGCACATAGCACTCCTGTCCGTGGCGATTCTGATAATCGGGTTTCTTTACTCTTCAGTCGGTCACGCTGGAGCATCAGGATACATTGCGATCATGTCGTTTTTCTGCCTTGAGCCAGCTTTTATCAAACCAACGGCACTCATTCTCAATATATCCGTTGCGACAATTACGACATGGCAGTTTTATCGAGCTGGTCACTTTTCGTGGAAGCTTTTCTGGCCGTTCGCTATTTTGGCAGTGCCTCTTGCGTTTGTCGGGGGTTATGTCAACCTGCCCACGCACCTGTTCAAAACACTTGTCGGCATCATTCTTTTGTTTTCAGCCTACCGCTTCAGCGCTCATCCCTCTGCCGACACCATAACATCAGGCCCAAAAACATCCGTCGCTGTCGTAACCGGAGGATGTTTCGGGCTTCTTGCCGGACTCACAGGAACCGGTGGGGGTATTTTTTTAACACCCCTGCTTCTTTTCAAGCACTGGGCAAACGCTAAACAAGCCGCAGGTATTTCTGCGCTATTTATTCTTCTGAACTCTGCATCTGGTCTTCTGGGGAATTGGAGCAGTACCAGACACATTCCTTCGTTTGGATTTATCCTCCTCCTGTCCGCCATTATTGGCGGTTCATGCGGGTCATATTATGGTAGCCGTCGTTTTAATCATTTAGTGATAAAGCGAATGCTGGCAATCGTTCTTCTGATTGCCGGGGCTAAACTGATTTTAACGCAATAGCCCGACGCGGATCGTGACGCTTGTAAACTGGGTAGGAAGTAATGGTCACCCATTACGGTAAAAAGTGTGTTTTTGCAGCAAGATGATTGGTATAAAGACGAAAACAGGAGGGACGGAAATGATTTCACATGGGATTGGCATAGCAGTTGGTGCACTCATTGTAGCAGCACTGGTTGGAAAGTTTCTTCTGGGAGTTTCAGGGCCGAAAGGTACTGTTGCCAGGGAGAAAATCAAAATGGGTGCCATGGCAGTTGATGTCCGCTCACGATCCGAATATGCAGCGGGTCACTACCAAGGTGCCAGGAACATCCCCCTACAGGAGCTACAGAACCGTCTGTCGGAGCTTGGTGATAAGAATGGGGCTGTAGTGGTGTATTGTGCTTCCGGGATGAGGAGTTCAAAGGCTGTTGGCATTCTGACCAAGGCTGGATTCACTGATGTCATGGATGCGGGGACAATGAGAAATTTGGAAGAGTAGCAGGCTTGATGTGCCAATAGAAAAGTCAACGGGAAGTGGTGAGGATGATCAGCCATCACTTGCGGAGGAACGGCCTACTTCATCTATCACAGGGGGGTGCGATATCGGGGGAGACCCACCACCTCGTCCGTTGACTAAGAATATGATGACGGATGTCTGTATATTCAGCAATCAGAAATATCCTGATTATTGCGTCAGGGTTATTATGACCCCATTTTGAAGCTGCCCTTTAAATACACTTATGGGGTGAGAGATCAAATGGAATGTGACAAATCGTGGCTATCAGGAAAACCCTGACCCCATTTTCAGGTATTACCCCATTGCGGAGTTTCGGTTTCCATCATACGTTTAACTA